>NC_013895.2:0-301624 GCF_000025225.2 Mageeibacillus indolicus UPII9-5 | reverse complement strand
GGATTCACCTCAGCCAACGCCTTGACCAAGTTTTCATACTGAATCATATTGCTCACATGACCGAGCCAAGTGCGAATGCGCCGTGTATCGTCGACCTCACTGTCGCCCAAAGCTTCCTGCCAAGGCAACAGAATATCACGTTGCAGGCTTGCTTGTGCTTTTTCAGCTAGAGCTTCTTCATATTTTTGCCGGTTGCCCTGCAATTCTCTGGCTGCACTCAAAACTTTCGTACGAAGCTCGCCGCTGTCATACCGCATGAATTGTTGAATCGAAACGGATCGCTTTGCGGCAAACATCGGTTTCTTCTGCGCCGCCAATTTATCAGCTATAGGTATGACGCTGTCCAGCAGTTGCTTATCTTCCAGCATTTTTCGATAATGCGCGTTTTCCCGGCCGACTTTGGCCTGCCAAACTTCCGCTTTTTCGGCATTGTCACGAATATCTACCGCGCCAAGCTTGCTCAACGTGTTTAAAACAGCTGGTTTGGTGCTTAACGGGCCCACCAAAGTGAGTCGTTTCATCTTAACGATGCCCATGAGTCAAACACTCCTTAACCACTATATCAACCGCGGCCGCATAATGCTGTTCGGCCTGTTCAGTCAGTGCTTTTTCTGCCTCAGTCAAGTCTTGTGCGGCGCGTTTCCGCCATTCCGTACGCATCACGGCGATAGTTTTTTCAGTTTCTTGCCTTAAAGCTGCGATCTTAAGTTCCGCGGCTTCCTTCAGTTTCCGTTTAGCCGATTCTGTATCAGTCTTGATCGTGTCTACTTCGTGGCGAGCCTGCTCAACAAGCTGTTCCGCTTCGTCTTCAATGGCCTGCAAGGCGGCAAAAATTTCTTTATTCACACCGGCTCCTCCTAACTTGCAAATGTAATAGCATGTCTATTATAACAAAACCAACGAAGATATTCAGACAAAATTTATGCATAATTTTGTTATTTTCAGCTTTAGCTGATTAACAGGATAAAATTAAACTCGGCTGACTTTTGCCAATGACAAGGTTCAGGCCGAGTTTTTTCGTTCTCTTTTCTGATTAAAGTTATTATATTTAAATTGCTTTTTCTTTCTTTGCCGGCCCTCAAGCCTTCTTATTTTTACCGTAACATCAAATACTATCTGCCAAATTTCGCCGGCCGGCCGACGTAGCTTTCTTTAAGAAAAGGCCTATCGCACCCAAAAAAATCAGTTCTAAGGCAATCAGGACGAGCATTGCCGGGAATTCACCCATTCTATACTTGAACGTCGTAAAATAGAGAACTACCCCGATAATAGCGGCACCGCTAAATGAAATAAACATTTCAAGCAAGCTATTAAGATTATTTTTAGTCACCTGAATCTCGCTCTCCCAATTCAACCGCGGCCTGAACAAATCTATTGTTAAACCCAACATATTGCTACCCAAAGAACCCATGCTCCCGCTAATGAAGCCGATCACAACAATGTGCCAAGGCAGAGTTAATATGCAGCCCGGAATAATCAGGAATAAAATCCAAGCGATCGACGAATAAATCTGGGACAAACTGAGCTTAGCCATCACTACAGTTTTAAAGTCCACCGGCCAAGCGTTGATCATATAAGCGCCTTTGCCCTCACGCGAAAACGAGCTTACCGCCAGACCACTAACACCGCCCATAAAAAATCCGATAATTCCGGTAGCCCCTACAGCGGTTGGTAAAAGCCACCCCTGTCCGGCCGAAGAACTGAAGAATGTAACAACATCAGCCCTTATGTTAATTATACTTTCACCCGATTTAAATAGAGCAATAGCCGCTATAGCGTAAAACAGTATAGGAACATAAAAATTCATCAACACATAGGAAAGGATAAACGTAGGCGAACGCATTATCATCCGCTGGTCACGCAGAATTAAAGCTTTAAGAAGAGTGGTATCTCTCAAGGAACGCTGCAATTTGCCTCGGCTAAGTTTCATCCGCCTTGCGGACACGGCAGCTCCACCAAGCGCACCGCGGAAATAGAATAAGTTTCCGCATTCATATGCAATAAAATTCAAGACAATCGTAACCGCGATATACAAAGCCCAGTTAATGAGTTTAACCGTAATATTGTCTGTTGCAATAGCTTTAGCCCAGAAATTCAGCCCCGGTATTTTAGCAATTAAACCGTGCAACGTTGACATTGTAGCTGAATTAGTGGAAGCATCGGAATTATACATACCACTCAAACTGGCTACCACAATTATTCCGATCAGAAAAATGATATTTACAATCATTTGTAAGCGTTCACGATTTTTGATAAAGCAAAGCATCCGCATAATTATGATTATTATAATCGAGAATACGGCAACTGGCACGGTGGTCAGTAAAAACGCCGATATAACAGCTTCCACATATCGGCCAATGCTTTGATGGCTGAAATAGCAAAAGATAAGTGAAGCCGGCAAAAAAATGACCAACGAAATCATAGCTTCGCTAAACTGTGAAACCGCCAAACGAGCTCCCACAATCTCGCCAGGTTTAACCGGCATGACCAAAAAAAGCTCCAAATCGTTGCTGAAATACATTATGTTCAGGATCAGCATGAACGCCATTACTATACTTAAAACTAACGGCATGAATGCCAAATTTATAATTGCCTCGCCGAACGCAAGCTTTCCTTCGTTAAACAGGACTGCCTGTGACTTTCCAACACTTCCGAAAATCAAGATTGAGTATATAAGCAGTGCCACAACAATCCCTATTTGTTTCAAAAGTTTCCGCTGTTTTCCGGCCGCGACTCCGGCGAACCTTTTGCGGCGTGCGCTGCCTATGCCACCGAACGCACTCGACATTTGCGTGCCTTGCAGCATCATTCGCATCATTAAATATATATTACGCATATACAGCTCCTTTTAAGCATCTCATAAGCATTTCGTCTCGTTCGATCACGGTTACGTGTTCAACTCACCTTCGGTAAGCTCGAGAAACATTGATTCAAGTGAAGTATTCGCTTTAAAATGCTCACGCATGGCCGCTATGGTTCCATAAAACTTCAATTCGCCTTTATCTATGATCGCGATAGTGTCACATACCTTTTCAGCAACTTCCAACACATGGGTGGAAAACAGAACCGCATTGCCCTGATTCGCATGTTCGCGCATCATATTTTTTAAAATAAAAGCTGACTTCGGATCAAGTCCGGTCATGGGTTCGTCGAGGATCCAGAGGGGCGGATTGTGCAGCAAAGCCCCAATCAGCACTATTTTTTGACGCATACCATGGGAATAGCTCTGGATTTTATCGCCCAGAGCATCAGACATTTCGAACTTTTCCGCCAGTTCTTCAACTCGCTTGATCCTTGTTTCGACCGGGACCCGATATATATCGCCAATGAACTTTAAATATTCAATACCTTTAAATCGCACAAAAACGTTGGGATCGTCCGGAACGAAGGCAAAGGACATTTTGGCCGCTACCGGATCGGCCTGGATATCATGATTATTGATAGTTATCATGCCTTCCGTCGGTTCCAAAATTCCGGTGACCATCTTTAAAGTTGTAGTTTTTCCGGCACCGTTCGGCCCCAAAAGTCCGCAAATTTCGCCGGGTGCTACTTTTAAAGATAATTGGTTCACCGCTTTGCTTTTACCGTCGTAACTTTTCGTCACCGCTTGAATATTAAGCATAGTACCTCCCTTGATAATTCTTCGTGCATTACTCGCTGAAACACTTGAACGCCGCTTTTTTGTGCGACGCTATGCAGGTTAAACGTAATTTTGGCCGCATCCGGCGGCATTTGGTTTTTTCGTTCAACCTTCAACTCAGTCGGCATCAAACCGAGAACATGCATCCATTCAAGAATTTTTGTGAGAGTTTGCCTACAGTTGCATGTATAGAAACAAATCTGATATTCACCACAAAAATTCGCTTCGCTACAGGCCGAAGAATCTCTATTTATTGTATTAATTTTTTCTATTATATCATATTGTCCTGCTCGTGAAAAGGTAAGTAAATATGGCCATAATTTAGCTATAAGCGGATCAGCAGCTTGCAATGTGTCAAGGATGATTTTTTCGCGCTCAGGATCATAAACTTTTAGCCCGCGGGCGGCTTTATAGCGACCTATATTTGAGGTGATGGCTCTGCGTTGGGCCAAAAGTTCACGCAAAGATAGATCAATCTCGTCCAGCTGTTTGCGCCAAAAAGGCAGCCCGGGCATTTCCGGCAAATCAGGCTGCTTCTCCATGTCGCTCGTATCAAGTTCGTTTCGCATTTTTACCTTCTCACCTCTCCGCATGTCAGACTTGGTTTTACTGTCCTACGGCTCACAAATCAGCCAAATAGCCGAAACTGCCATGCACCTGAAAGCCGCGATCCAGCAAAGCTTCTTGTACGTCGGCATCGGCCGCCAAAAGTCTGATCGGTCGATTACGCAGTGCGTCATGCCCCAATTTAGCCGCCGCCATGGCATAGGCGAACGGATTAACCACCGCCACAGTCGCAAAAGCTATGTATTCCGCTTCATCAAACAACCGTAACAAACGGTCGGCCGGCGGCAAACTGTTCTGCCGATGATATATCGCCACGCCTCGCACGCGAAATTTAGCCATATTCAGCATTATTTCCATCATTTCGCTGTCTTCCGCCCCCCGGAAAACTAGAATCTGATCTTGCGAGGTAAGGAAACGTTGCATATCGCCGGCCAAGTCTTCGGCCGTCTGACCGGGCGCCGTATAATCCGCCTGTATTCCGACCTCACTCAAAGTACGATACACTTCATCGTTAGGCGCGGCAAAAGCGCAACCGCTGAGTTGGCGCATATCGTGTCCGGATGCTAGGTACTCGTCAAAAAAAGTTGTAACTGCATCGGAGCTTAAAAAGGCCAGCCACACCGGGGTGATGTTCAGCTGTTCAGGCTCGTTTTTATGTCGGTCACGTTCAAACAACCGTTCCTTATGCTTAGTCGCCGGGACTTTTATTACACTCGGCAAACACAGGTCGCCACGCAAAATTTGGTCGAACAGATCGCGAAGTACAGCTTTGTTATCCTCGTCCACCAACACGGCACTCAACCGCAGTTTAATAATATGCGCCCCCTGTTCTTCCCATTCCCTTTGCCACGCGAATTCACGTTCATCGCTGTTGTCTATGCTCGGGATAAGCACACTTTTACCAAGCAAAGGTTTGTAACCGCTGTCGGTGCGATCCATAACCTCGTGCGAGCGAACAATTTCACCGACAATCAACAAGCCGGGCTGCTCATTTGCGGGGACGGATAAAGCATGTTCCAGCATTGCCAAAGTTGAGACGACACAGCCTTGCTCAGGATGCCCCGGCCTTGCCAAAAACATCACTGCCGTATGCGCGGAAAAGCCCTGACGCATTAATAAAGATGCAATATATCTGCCTTGTGATGGAACGATATAAAAAAGCAAAGTTCCCTGTCGCCCGGCCGTCATATCAAAACGGTAAGTCGACAACATTGGATCACTACCATCGTACAAATGCGCGTGCGGCGACCTCCCGGGGAAGATAAGCGGTACTCCGGCCAAAGACGGGCCGCTTATGCTGATTGAAATTCCCGGCGTAAGTTGAAAAGGTACACGCCGCTCAATCAGGCTTTTAGCCAAAACTCCGCCACAGGAAAGCAGATAGCCATCCCCCCGGATAAGCACGGCGATTTTCAAACCTTTGCGCCAAGCATCAATTATTTGCTCCAGCAAAAAATCCATTTGTTCCAGTCTTGCGTCAGAATCAATATCCAAAATGCTCGCTTTTACCGGCAACAAATAAAACAGCTGTTCTGCCTGGGGGGAACGGCAAATAACCAAGTCCGTTCGCCGCAACAGATATTCTGCTTCTATGGTTAACTGTTTTGGCGCCCCTGAACCGATCCCAATCAAATGGACATTGCCGGTAACACCGTGCAAAATACTGTAGCACAGCTGCTTATTAATTCGTTTTCCCGGCTCACTGATCGGCTTGCAAAGCCAGCGTTGAAACGGCCGTTCCAGCCGCGGATTGTAAAGTGACATAAAGTACGTATTGTTTTCCGACCAAATGCAACTTCCAGCGCGTTCTTTGCGGTCTGACACTAGGTTAGCTATTTCAATTTCCAGACGATAAATTTTTTCCGTTTCGACATTATGGAGAAACGAAAAAACAGCAGCCGCCAATTCGTCTTCACAGTCGCTGACCAAAACCGCCACCGCTCCTTGCCCGGCCGGTGGTACGACCCGCTGTTTAGACAACACTTCTACGGAATATTCAGAGGAACAGCCATCAAATATCAGGTCGGCAAGCGGGATCGCGCAAGCACCCCAAACGCCTTCATGTAAGCACGTTAAGGCTTGTTCAAAATTATACGGTCTTTGTTCGTAATGTGCGCCAAGTTTTTCGCTGCGTAACTGCCGCGCCAGGGAAAAACTATATACACCGATGAAATCGTGTTCTCCGGCCGGGTGATCAGACAGCGAAACGAGGGCGTATTCGGCCGCTACCACTTCACTGATCGCCGCCACACGGATTCCTGCCGGCAGTTTTTGCGGCAGTTCCGGCAAAGCAATAACGCCGATTTCTATCTGCCGATTCAGTAGGGCGTCAAATACTTTCTCCACTTGCGCAGGCGAAGCGTAGTAATCTTCTTTGTTGATTATGCTGTGCCGATCGAAACCTGACACCGGCACCTGAGTCAAATGAAAAGGTAAGCCGGCGCGACGCAAACGGCTGACAACCCACTCGGCTCGGTCGACAGCAATCTGCCATGGTATAGCCCCCACCCGCACTAAAGGTCCGTTTGTATTTAAGCGTAAAGGGCGAACGGCATTATCCGCCTGCACCGTTATCTCACTTTGTGACCATTTACCACCTTTACCGTCCTGCCCCGCTTGCGCATCTCGCAGTCCTTGCGCCCCTTGTGAAACCGCCGCCTTATTGTTTGTAAAACCAAGTTTATTTGCACCGTTAAGCAAATCGACTCGGCCAAGGTCAGCCGAACGCGGGAGTTTACTTGCGTCACGGCTTTCCGGTACCCTGGAAACGCCGAAAACACCGGACATATCAGCCGGCGCGGCAAAATCATCCCCCCCGGCAGCCCCGGCGGCTTTGGCAGCCCCGACGGCCCCGGCGGCCCCGGCAGGTTTGGCAGCTTGTCCTCCACTTCTCATTTGATTAATTTAACCAGATGCTTAAAGGCTGGGGTACCTGCCTGTTTGAGCCAATCATAAATGACGGTTTCAGTAGTAGTTATTACAGCTCCCATATCTCTCATCTGCTTTAAAGCAATGTCATAATCGAACTGGTGACGTGAAGCGATGGCATCCGCCGCCACAAAAACGAAATACCCTTGCTTGAGCAACGCACGCACTGTTTGTAAAACGCAAATATGAGCCTCGCCACCGGTAATCAAGATCCTTTGGCGACCACTCAGCCGCAACTTGGTGCGGATCTCATTGCTGATCGCATTAAAATCCAGTTTCTCATAACAGGCAGTATCAACCTTTGCACACAGACTTTTGATCGGCTCGACCGTTTCGCCTAGGCCCTTGGGATATTGTTCCGTTTTAATTACCGGAATTTGTAATTCGGCCGCCGCCTGCAAAAGTAAAGCTGTTCGCTCGACTGCCGCCTGACCGTTGAGCAACGCCGGAACCAGTTTTTCCTGCTCATCTATAATAAAAATTAACGAATCATCACTATATAAATCAAACGTTGAAAAATCATTTAATGCCGCCATGTTAACCTCCATAAATGCATATTTTCCTTCAATTCATGTTACCACAATTGCGGCTAAACTTGCCAGTCGCAAAATTTTGGCCTAATATATTCTCACTATATTTTTTATATTTTTTGGGAGCCTTACATGCTTACACCTTGTATATATTTGGCAATTCCTTGCTTTAATGAAGAAGAAGTTTTACCAATTTCCACACCGATTCTGCTCAAGATAATGCAAAACCTAATCGATTCCGGCAAAATTTCCGCCACCAGTCGCATTTTATTCATCAATGACGGCTCCAAGGACCACACTTGGGATGTTTTGAACGATTTGTACAACCAAAACACGCTAGTCGAAGCTGTTTCATTGAGCCGTAATCGTGGTCACCAAAATGCCCTGCACGCGGGATTGATGACGGCTGCCCGTTTTGCCGATGCCGTAATTTCAATGGACGTAGACTTGCAAGATGACCCGAAAGTAATCGCCGAAATGATCGACAGGTTTATTCAAGGCTATGAAGTTGTGTACGGAGTTCGCTGCTCACGCGAAACCGACAGTTTCTTCAAACGTCACACGGCCTTGGCTTTTTATCATTTGCAGCAGCGTCTGGGTGCTGAAATTATCGATAACCACGCTGACTGTCGTCTGCTAAGCCGTCGGGTCATCAACGCTTTGGCCGAGTATCCTGAACGTTTTCTCTATTTGCGCGGCCTGATACCGCTGATCGGCTTTAAGTCAACTATAGTATACTATGAACGTCATTCCCGCATGGCAGGCGAAAGTAAATACCCTTTGCGTGCCATGTTGCGCTTGGCCAAAAACGGTCTACTAGATTTTAGCGACAAACTTCTTAGTTGGATTCTGCCGGTCGGAGCGGTCGGTTTAGGCGGCAGCATCGTCGGACTGTTGGTAAGTCTGATCTGCCATTGCTGCGGCAGGCAGGTCAACCCGTTCGTTTGGCTCGGTCTTTTCATCGCGTTTTGCACCGGCTTATTGCTCACCGCCCTAGGCATGCTTGGGGAATATGTAGGTCGCCTGTACGTGGAAGTAAAAAAACGGCCGCGCTATTTTATCAGTGACTTTTTGTCACACCCGAGCGAAGATGCTTCAAAGGTAATCTGATATGCCTGATATGCCGTCACTATCCAACCTTCCCTTAGATCCTAATCAAAGAGCAGCCGAACGCCGCGCCTTGCTCAAGCTGTTATTCTGGGCAGCACTGACCGCCGCGGTAATTTTCCTACCGTTCACCCTGAAAAACGGCGGTATTTTCACCTTGGTGGCCGACTTTAACGAGCAACAGACATCTTTTAATATGCTCGCCAATACAGCGATTAAACGCGGCGATGTTTTTTGGAATTGGCAGGTCGATTTAGGTGGCAGTTTCATCGGTATGTTTGCTTTCTACAATCTGGGCAGTCCATTCTTTTGGCTCACCCTACCATTTCCAGCTGCACTTTTCCCCTACCTGATGCCCTATTTATTGATGCTTAAATATGTAGTTGCCGCCCTGTGCGCCTACTTATATTTACGTAGATTTATCAAGGACTCCGGCATTGCAAGCATTGTTGCCATGGCATACGCCTTTTCCGGATTTCAGGTCATCAACCTTATGTTCAATCATTTCCACGATGTGGTGGCATTTTTTCCGCTTTTGCTGCTTGCTTTGGAAAAAGCGGTAACCGAGGGACGGCGAGGCCTTTTATTAATCATGGTAGCTTTTTCCGCTGTGCTGAACTATTTTTTCTTCGTAGGGGAATTTGTCTTCTTGATTATTTATTTTATTTGTCGCTTTGTGTCCGTTGATCTGCGCAGTGCCTTACGCGCCCTACCACGTTGCCTTTTTGAAGGTATTTTAGGCGGCATGCTCAGTGCCTTCATGCTCTTACCGGCTGCCATCTGGACCTTAACTAACCCACGTTTAGACTACATGTTCAATTTCAGATCGGCCTTCACCTTCGGGTTTGACATCTATATTAATCTGCTGAAAGCGATATTTTTCCCGGCTGATATGATGGCCGGCGAAATAACATCATATTTTTCCGGCTACACTTCGATGTCAGCTTATCTTCCGTTTCTCGGATGTCTGCCGCTTATAATCTTTTTCTTCCATAAAAAGAAGGCTTGGTTTTGGCTAAAAATGCTTTTGGCGGTACTTCTTATTTTCGCCGCCGTGCCTATATTTAACGCCTTTTTTTACGCCATGAATCCGGCTTATTATGCACGCTGGTTCTATATGCTCAATCTAATGTTCTGTCTAGCTGCAGGAATGGTTCTTACTTCAGCAGAAAAGATCAGCTTTCAACTTAAAATTAATGCAGCAATATTTAATTTGTTGGTCATCGTCGCGATGCTGACACACTACCTTTTTGCCCACAATTATTCAACTCAATTCGGGCAAATAACACGGGCCGAGCCATTTCTGATCTATGCGCTCATAACTTTGGTTTCAGCATTACTCAGCGGTGGATTGTTGCTATATCCACTGCGCGCCGGGAAATTTTATACCATGCGTGAGTTACGCCGTCGCCCCGATTTATTACTCGAAAATCCTGTCAGTGCCGGATTCAAGCGGTGTTTAGCGGTCGGTATGACCTTGGCAATAATCGTAACCCATGTTTGGCATATAAGTATGACTCAAAATTTCAGCTTGCGAACCTTACCGCGTGAAGCACATCATTCTACTGTTACCGCCGGACTTGACTTGATAGAATTTAGCAATAAATATTCGCATGAATTAAATGGATACCGCGTAAAAAGCTTTGATGATCGCTCCAACAATACATTAGTCGCCTATCTGCCATCTGTTAGCTCATTTATCAGTACAGTCAACGGATCAATCCCACGCTTTTATAAATTCATCGGCAGCTCGCGTTTTGTGATTTCTCGCAATGACGATTACTGGACTCAAAAACTTTTGGGCGTAAAATATACTGTTTCTACGCAAAAATTGCCGTTCAAACCTATTTGGCAAGCCAAGCACGCGTACGGTTCCACTTACGTATATCAGCAAAACGAAGCCCTGCCTATAGCCGTCGCTCACGATAGTTACATTGGTCCTGACACTTTCATGACCCTTGAAAACAAGCAAAAACCGCGACTTTTGTTGCGAGCTTTGGTCAGTCCGCAAAATTTCCACGAATTGATCAAACAAAGCGGCGACGCTGTCCATCCCAACGCTGCCCGGCCGACCTCCGGGCAAGCAGAAAGCCCAGCCCCTGACTACATAACCGGGCGCCTGCGTCATTTAACTCCGCAAGAAGTATACCGTTTCAATACCAAACAGGCGCACTTAGATCTGGCTGAACGGAAAAAGATGGCCGGCTATGATTTTACTTTTAGCACACATGGATTAAAGTTCCGGCTAGACGCTCCCCAAAATCGGGCTACCGCTTGTTTGCTTTCCGTTCCTTGGGATAAAGGTTGGCGTGCTACGGTTAACGGCAAAAAGTTCGTGCCGCAGAACATGGGTGGGTTGATGGTTTTGCCCCTAGCTCGGGGTGCAAACGAAATTGAACTCAGTTATAAAGTCATCGGGCTTAAAGAAGGTTTGATTATTTCAAGCTTAGGGCTGGTGATTACTCTTTTGTATATCGGCATCTCGATCCGTGGTTTCGCCAGATTGAAAAAACAGACAAAACCCTGAGTTCAAGCCTAGCCTAAACTCAGGGTTAATGCAGTGCTAAATTCAAGGTTAGCACAATTCCTACATATTTTTCCGTCTGCCTTGATTTTACTTGTCTGTCGCTGACCAAGTTATAGAATACAATTCATTTTTACTTGTCTTCTCCCCATAACTTAGCACCCAAGCATATATTGCGTTTGTCCCAGCATAGAAACGTGCCGATACATCCAAATTTCCGAGGGTCTTGCCTATTTTTATTGCATTGCCGGTAATTTCAAATAAATTCAAAGCGTAATTGGTATTAGCTGCACCGAGCACAACACCGACTGAAGAAGAAATCGCCTGTGCCCGATAAAATTCTGGAACGTGTTTTTGTTCGGCCACAACCATTTTTTCAGCCCAATCGTAGACCGTCACGTCGACAAAATTTGATCCGTCATTCCGATTGGTCAACCCACCCTTCATGACATTCAGATCTCCGAAATTATAGGCTATCTCGGCCGCGCAGGGCAACTCCGCCTCCGTTAGCTTTTCTCCGTCAAACTTAATTAAATATTTCTTGTTGCCTGAGCCAACATTGCTCAGGAACACCCAATCATTTTGTCCACCGTCCGGACGTAAAGCACCAACAACAGGTATATTTTGCGGCACTTCGCGATTGTCATCAAACATCCAGCAATCATAGCTGCAAACCTGCTTTATCTGTCCGGCCTCAACTTGCGCAAAATTAATGCGATACTTTTCTCCGTTCTTCTCACCATATATCACGTAAACCTTACCAGAGAGTTTTATCAACAGCGGCATCAGGTTTAAATTATCTATACTCGGTATTTCCTTTACAAAAACTGCCTTGTCTTTTTCAGGTTTGCTCCACAACCCAATTTTCCCGTCTTTTGAACCGACGGTAAGATAATATAGGCAGTCTTCCGCGGTTTGTGCTGCCCAGACTCTATTTTCTTCTTCAGAAAGATCCTTCAACGTCACCAATTTCTGATCTTTGACATTATATGAATAAATTCCTTTGCTGCGGCCGAATATTCCACTTAAAGAAATTGCCCCAATATCCAAGATCAAATTGTCGCCGTCCATTGTCAATAATTCAGCATGAGGGTAGCCGGGCAGGTCAGGTGTCGTCAGATCCGACAATTCCGGCGGTAAAGGCAGTTTGTTCAACTTTACGGTTGCCGTATCAATTTTCTTTTTTCTGGCTGACGAATTATCTTTAGAGGAGGCTGGAGAATCAGAATGGTTGTTCGTGCCGTTTTCATCACTGCAATCAGCCACATTCGCTGCAGCCGTCATGCTTTCATTTGTTTGCTTAGTTGTTTCATTACAAGAAACAGTTAACATCATTATGGTCGTGAGGATTACTGCAGTTGACAATATTTTTTTCATGGAACCTCCTCAATAAATTATGCTATACGCGATCAACATGTCTATTTGTCTATATGTTACCACCTATTATTCGGCATGCATATATATTCATTTATAATAAATAAAATCATTTTTAAATTGTGTAATCAGCATATAGATACGAGAAAATTGGCAGCACACTGAAATTTTTGTCGGAATCGGATCAGGACTTAGGCGAGCACGATTCCGACTTATTAGGATTGCAGTGCTGTCAACCTGTCAGTTAGCTGCCCCAGCCTTGCGTGTCATTTCATCTTCCGGATAATAAATGTTCCCTTGCTTGTCCTGAATAATGCAGCCGTCACCGGGTAAATCTTCCTTTTCCTCCCCGGTCAGTGCATCATAGACATAGTGCAAGCAGTTATCTATCGACAGATCATAGTAAGGCGTTTCCGGAGAAAAAAATTCCCCGTATGTACCTCCACTATACAAATCTGTTTTCAGCTCAAATTTGTCCATCCACTGTTTGTAATGTTTCTCTTTAAACTTCGCAATAATCTTTTCGCGCGGAATTATCTTACTCAGCTGCTCTTTACTTACCTGATAGCCTTGCTGTTTCTCATACTGAATCGCATATTTATCACGTGTAAATTCGCCCCTTATATAAATCAAGTCACCATTTTGCACCAAGCCGCCGGGCAATCTTTTTGTTCCAACAACCGCAAAAAAATGATTCATCGCACTTGGCTTTGTTTTAAATTCCAAGACATATTCATCAGATAAAAGTTTTACTTTTTTTAAATCAGCAATGATTTCCGTATATTTCTTTTGCATCATCGCCACCGGCACCGGCTCATTAGGATCCATGTCCAACATGGGCGGCACAAACTCTATAATGTTTCCATCTTTATCTGTCAGTAATTTATAATCCTCATCTTTGGGTGATTTAAATAAGAAAAACGTCTTCTTGTAATAGTTTGGTAAATCCATTTCCGGCTGATCTTTAGCAGTCCCGGAAAATTTAAATATTTCCGGGTCGGCCTGCAGAACACGTAACTGTTCTGCGTTTATTTTGGGGACAGACAATTTTTCTTCCGCTTTAGAGGGCTGAGCAGTTGTCGCACCTGTAGTTTCTGCAGGCGCCGAGGCAACGCCACCGGAACAGCTCGCTAGATTAGTAATAATTAAAAGCGCAGTAACCATGATAAAAAATTTTCTGAACATTTTAATTACCTTCCCCACAGAATGTAAATACTAAAATGATTATATCTATCTAAACTCATGATATAGCTTAACTTTTAGGCTGTAAATATGTACAAAAGACGAATTTTTCTTCTTAAAATTGTGCAAATTGATACTTTACGATATTTTTATTTGGATGAAGCAGCTCTGCGCCAAAACGGCAAAAGCACACGAAACAGCGCCGCATTTAAAGCACCGGTCAGTAATGAAACAACGATTAAATATGGATAAATAATGCCTACAGTTACACCGAGGGGCAACAGGCTCAGCACAGCCAACTGACCCAAGTTGTGTAAAAAGGCCGAGCTGATGCAAAGAAAAAAGTAGCTGACCCGGCGCGGCGGCAGCAGTAACAGAAGACTAACCCCAACCCAAGCAAAGACGGTGCCACCTAAGCTAAGCGCAGCAGCCACCGGACCTCGCCAGATAAGCGCAATGAGTACTTTAGTCGCAGCTAAATAGATACTATAAGACTTCGGCAGGAAACACAGGGCAAACATAACTACAAGGTTAGCTAAGCCATACCGCAACGGTACAGCCACAGGCGGCGGTGGCAGCCAGCTTTCCAAAATGCCTAATACGATCAGCATAGCCGCCATCAGCCCGAGATAAGCTAATTTAGTTGTACCTCGACGGGTCATCTTGTTTCCGCCGGACATCATCGGATTATTCATTTTGTTCTCCGGGCAAGTTTTCCTTCCTCACTATTAGTTGGCCGCAAACCTGCCCCTCTACCACCGCTGACCATATCCGGCACATCTGCGTTCCCCGCCCTTTCGGCTTCATGTGTCGAAAAAAGGCGAATAACAACTCGATTGGGCAAACAGGCGGCACTTTGGCCGGGGAAACGTAAAACTCCACTGCGTACACAAATCTTATCCGGACAGTCGCTTGACGCAAAAGCAATCCCTCCATCCGAAGTCAGACGCAGTTTTACCGCCGTATGCGGAACGCTTAGTTCTCGCTCAGCTTGGCCCGGTCGCAAAGCAATACGCATTACGATTTTTTGGCCGACAAACACCCGGGCTTCTGCAGCAGCCGGAGCGTTAAAATAGAATAAGTACCAAGCACTACCAGCGGTCAAGAGCAGCAGTACCAAGTACAACACGTCTATTTTTTGGATAAACCGCCGCGAGTCACGCCCCGTATCTGATTTCATACTAATACTTAAAAAATCCTTGACCAGTTTTGCGTCCCAGCAAATTAGCACGTACCATTTTGCGCAATAACGGGCATGGACGATAGCGCACATCGCCGGTATCCGATAACAATGTCTCCATTATTTGTAAAACAGCGTCATTTCCAATGCTGTCCGCCAAGTGTAATGGTCCGCAGTGGTGATTGGCACCCAAAATCATCGCCTTATCAATATCAGCAGCTGTTGCCACACCTTCCATCAGCAAAAACACCGCTTCATTGATTTGCGGAATAACTAGACGGTTGACAATGAATCCGGCACTTTCCTGCATAGTTACAGTTTCTTTGCCGATACTGTGCGCTATTCGCTGAATTGCCTCAACCGTCGATTGCTGAGTCAACATTCCCGGCACCACTTCAATAAGCGGCGTCTTCGGCGCAGGATTGAAGAAATGCATACCGCAAACGTTGGCTGCGTGTTCCAAGCCGCAGGAAATTTCGGTAATTGAAAGCGCGGAAGTATTAGTCGCCAACAAAGTGTTAGCCGAACAAATATCGTCCAGCTCTTGAAAGACTTCCTGCTTGACACTCATATGCTCAAAGATAGCCTCAACTACCAAATCAGCATCTGCAGCCAAGTCTAATGATGTCGCCAGATGGATATTATCCAGCCACTTTTCAACTTGTTCAGCTTTGTATATTCCCGCAACCGTTTCCGCTTGCAAGGCGGCAGTTATTTTTTTGTATCCTGACTGAACGGCGGCATCAACCGTGTCATACAACCAAACCGTGTGGTCATGTTGCAGGAAAGTCTGTGCTATTCCGGCCCCCATGGTTCCGGCACCTACTATAAAAACTTTCATATTTAAATCCTCTTATATTGTCTAAAGTTTTATATTGTTCAACGTTTGGCCGGAGAAGGATTAATAATCTCTCTGACTGTTCCTTGGCCGCCGACATACATTCTGGCACAGATATTCAAAAACAGGCCGGTTTCTAAAACACCTGTCAACGGCAGTAGGTTCTTTTGAATATAACCCAAATCAAGCGGAGCGTCTACCATTAAATCCACCAAAAGATTGCCATTATCGGTAACCCATAATTGTTTAGACTCTGATGGATTTTGTAGCACTTCAATTTGACGGCGAACAGTCGGGCAAGTCCAATCCGGTAATTCTTCGCCGCGACGACAACGCAGTCGCGGCTTTAACCCGAGATGGTCTATCTTATATATTAGAGAACTGGCCCCGAACGGCAAAATTTCTACCGGTAGATGGAAATCCCCAATGGCCGGCACCAATTTGCGTTCATCCATAACCCAGATGACCTCTTTACTCATCATCGCAATAATTTTTTCGCGAAACAGAGCGCCACCGCCACCTTTAATGGCATTAAATTGCGGGTCGATTTCATCAACTCCATCGATCGCTACGTCAAGTTCGGTAACAGCATCGGCACTGAGAAGGGGGATATGACGTGCTGCAGCCAGTTTAGCAGTCGCTTCAGAAGTGGCAACCGCCTTTATTCGTAAGCCCTCCGCCACCAGCTGACCTGTGCGCTCGATGGCGTAAAAAGCGGTAGATCCGGTACCGAGTCCAATAAGCATCCCGTCACGCAGGCATTCGCACGCCTTATAACCGGCCAAACGTTTTCCTTGTTCTATCGGCGACAGTTCCGCCGCTGCCGACTCGGATGAGTTTAATTTATCCATTGCCCTACCCTCCTGAGATAGCTATTGAGATAGCTATATTTAATTCAAGTAATTCAATCTATATTTACGAGGTGAAGTACCCGTGTTTTTGGTGAAAATCAAGTTGAAGTGACTGGGATTAGCGTAACCGACACGCGCTCCGATTTCTCCCACCGGCAAATCCGTTGTGATCAGCAGCGTCTGTGCCAAACCGATGCGCCGTCGCAAAATATACTGCAACGGCGGATAACCGTATTGTTTTTTAAATATGTGTGCCAAATAGAAGGAACTGATGTTAAAGCGATCTGCCAGATCCTGCAAGCTGATTTCATCGCAGAAATGCTCGTCCATGTAGGCACGCACCCGTGTTGCCAAAGGAATTTCCTCACGTTCTGAAGTAACAATCGGATTTTGCTTGGCCGAAACGATAACATCGACTTGAGCCAATAAAGCTTGCAGAACGTAATGCGTCGTCTTTTCATTGCCAAGGCAATCTTGTGCCATCAAATTATATAGCAGTTCAAATGTTTGCCCCAACGGCTCAGCCAGTTTACCCGCCGCAATGACTGGTACAATATCGTCAGGCAAAAGGCAGTTAGGCCGACAGCCGGGGCGTTTAAAGCCTGTTACCGCAACAGCATAGCGAACAAATGGTTTGCCGGGGGCCGTGCGTTGATCGTGTGGAATTCCAGCGTTGTAAAACATCAAATCATCCGGACCGACCTGCAAAATTTGATCTCCTATATATATTTCGCCGCCACCATCTTTTACCAGAACTATTTCTGAAAAGTTGTCACTTGAGCTGAGAACACGCGGATGCTGACTGGCTTTTTTTTCCATATAAGTCACATGTACCAACTTCGGGGACTTATCATCGGCCCAAAGGTGCTTATACTTTTCATTGCTGTAAAATTGTCCCATTCTGTTCCCCTTCGTTTCCGTTCCCTATATTTTAAGAATGTGCTTTAAAAATGTGCTTTAGAATGCACTTTATGGATCCACTTTATGGATGCTTTGCAAATTTCTGCATCAGCTCGACGTAGGTTTTCAAACCATCAACCACCGCCGTCGCCAACTTATCACGACCTGTTTTTGACCACAAAAATTTGCGATCTCTTTCATTAGTGATAAACCCGGTTTCAAAAAGCACTCCGGGTAAATTACAGGTACGGATAACGGCAAAATTTTCCTCAAGTACTGATTTCGCAATATTGGTTCGCATTTCCGGCGCAGTCCGTGCTACAGCTGTATACAGCCCTCTCGCCAAGCGCAGTCTAGCTTCGTCATCATATTTCAGATACAAGGGATAGAACGGTACAGCTTTGGCGTCCGGCAAATAAGTTTCCGAGAATTCGGATCCTTCGTAAGGAAGAATATTCTGCGCTGCAAACAGCGTCGGAGAACGCAACAAATAGACCTGCGTTCCACCCACATCGCTATGAGCAGATGAATTGACATGTACAGATAAATAGACAACATCTACAAATTGCTTTTCAATGTCCATGAGCATTTCAGCTTGAGGCGTAGCACCGATTCCACCCAAAATCCCCCCAAAACTGTCCTTGTTCTTAGCGATTATCTCCTGCAGTGCCGAATCGATATCACCTAAGGTACGCCGCTCAGCCTCGGTAAGGGTTCTCGCCAGCCCCTGTTTCGGAGCAACCTGCTCATCAGCTTGGCCTTGGAGGTATTCATTCAAAATATATCTGCCGGCCGTCGCACTGCGGTTATAGACAGACACGAACTCGTCGCGGTCGCGCAACGTAACCACTTTCGTTCCAGCCGCCTGCAACTTCAGCTTAATCTGCTCGGCCAACAGCAAAGCAGCTTCTTTCTCTTCAAACTCATGCTTGCCTTTCTGCGGCCACACTGTGCCGGGATCGCTGCCACCATGGCCGGCATCGAGAATCACCCGCAGTCCCCTAAGAGGCTGTTCCGCCCGTAAATTAATTCTTTTTAAAATTTTTAAGCCATCATGCAATTGCGGGACAGATGATTCTGCTGGCCAGACCTTGGTTACGCCCGCGGCGGAGGGTGTATACGGCCTCGCATGGCCGTACTCACGCCAACTATAATCCTGTTTTTCCGCCAACAAACCGAAGTCAGGTTCCTTAGGGCGCAGGTAAAGCCACAAAATGGCTGCCGTCAGCAAAATCACGATTCCGAAACCGCAACTGACAAGCAATTTGAACAGCTTTCTTTTCTTTAATTTTTTTGTGCTTATTTTATTCACACGCAGCCCTGTTATTTAAAATTATACGCAATTGTCCTTAATCGTGAATTGTGTGCCTTATGCTTCAGCCAGCCCTACACCTCATAATGCAGCTTCGGCAGTTTCAATAATTTTGACCAACTCTTCTGCCTGAGCTTTAATCGCTTCCGTATCCTGACCTTCAATCATAACTCGGATCACTGGCTCAGTTCCGGACGGTCTTACTAGCACTCTGCCATTTCTGCCCAAAACCGCTTGTACTTTTGTAATTGCCGTTGCGACCTCCGGCAAGTCCAAAATTTTGCTTTTATTCTCATTCCGAACCTTGGTCTTGAGCAAAACCTGTGGATAAATTGTGACCATCTTAGCGGCCTCATGCAAAGTTTTATGACTCTTACGTAAAGCTTTGAGCAAGGCCAAAGCACTCAAAATTCCGTCTCCCGTAGTGGCAAAGTCCAACATTATAAAGTGTCCGGACTGCTCGCCGCCCAAAGTGTAACCGCCCTCACGCATGGCTTCCATAACATAACGGTCACCGACTTTTGTCGTCACTATATTCAAATTTGCCGTTTCTGCATGTTTGGTCAGTCCGAGATTACTCATTACCGTGATCACCAAGGTATCTTTGCCTAGTAAGTTTTTGCTGCGCAGATATTCCGCCAAGATAGCCATGATCTCGTCTCCGTCAACTTCACATCCGGTATGATCTATCGCCAGCAAGCGGTCGGCATCGCCGTCAAATGCAAGCCCTATATCGCATTTCTCGCGTACGACTAACTCACTTAATGCACGTAAGTCGGTTGAACCACAGCCGGAGTTTATATTAATACCATCGGGAATATCGCCGATCAAATGCAGCTCAGCCCCTAAATTACGGAAAATACGCGGAGCTATACTGTAAGCAGCTCCGTTGGCACAGTCCATAGCGATCTTTAAACCGTGGAGATCCAAGCCCATAGCATAGCGCAAATGAGCCATATACGCATCTATTCCCTGAGGATAAGGGAAAACCGTCCCCAGAGCATCACCGGTCGGCCGCGGCAAATCATCGGACCTTGTCCCAGTTATATAGGATTCAATCTGATCTTCAATTTCATCGGAAAGTTTAAAGCCGGTAGAATTAAAGAATTTTATACCGTTAAACTCATACGGATTATGCGAGGCCGAAATAACTACCCCGGCGCTGAACTCTTTTTCAGCCGTCAGATAAGCAATTCCCGGCGTCGGAATTGTTCCGCAGCAATACGCGTCTGCTCCGGCGGAGCAAATGCCGGCACACAGCGCATTTTCAAGCATGGACGATGATAATCTGGTATCGTGGCCAATCACGAAACGCGGTTTCTGCTGTAAGTCGGCGGCAAGGACTCTCGCCCCGTAATATCCGAGTTTAAAGGCCAATTCCGGACTTAATTCCGTATTGGCAATGCCTCTTACACCATCTGTACCAAATAAAACTCCCATATTAACCTCTTTCTTAGTTGGAAGCTGCCGCTTCTTCACTTAAATTTTGTTCCAGGCCGCCGCTACCGCGCCGGTTAGTTCCCGGAAGAATTTGCTTATAATCACCTGAATCACGATTAAAGTTAACCGTTATTTCGAGTGGATCCAATGATCTGACCCGATAAGAAGCTGCTGCAATCTTATTTATTTTAATTTGCACCGGGTAAGAATGGCCACCCTCCTTGATTTCCTTCTCTTTCAATGAAACATATGCAATTATTGCAGCAGGGTTGTCTTTTATTTTATTAATTGTTTTGCGGCGGGCCCGCAGCACCAAATTAACCGTTTTGTCGCTAGATGACATTTTAAAGCCTTGCTCATCCAAGTATTCCATGCCTTGAACGGTAATCGGCAATTGTGAAAATGACGCAATTTCAAGCGGGTTGTTCACCGCCTGCACATAGGAAAATAGCACAAAGGACAGGACGGCCGACAAAAATTTCAATACCAAGCGGTGCCGCTTGAGTCGCCTTACCACGGCCTTATTCCCAGCGATCAACTCAACATTGTCCAATTTATCGCGGCGCAGTGAAGCCCCCAAAGTCTTGAATGATTGTAAAATGGCCAATGGCGAAGATTTTTCTTTCGTCGTATCAGGCTCGGGCAACAAAATTTTTGTCAGTACCGAGCGCAAAGCATCTCCATTTTCAAGCACATATATACGCCCGTCAATGGCGATAGATATGCTGCCGCGTTCTTCCGAAACGACAATGGCCACCGCATCCCCCATTTCGCTAGCTCCGATAGCGGCCCGGTGCCGTGTCCCCAAATCTTTTCTCAAATGATAGGTGTCTGCCAAAGGTACATGACATCTGGCGGCATAGATACGGCCGTTGCGAATAAGCAGAGCACCGTCATGCAAAGGTGAATTTTTATAAAATATTTGTTCCAACGTCGCCGAAGTAATATTTCCGTTAATTATAACCGGAGCCGGGCTGTTCTTAATAAGCTCGCCCAGAGCGGTACTACGTTCCAACACAATCAACGCACCGGTGCAAGTCGAGGCCATATCGTCGCACGCTACGGCGATAGACTCAATCATGGAGGCGATTTCCTGACTACTGCTGTTCAAGTCTTTGGAAACTGTATTGATCAGAGAAAGCGAATTACGACCAACCGTCTCCAATGCTGTACGCATTTCCGGCTGAAAAATAACCACAACACCGATGATCAAAACACTGATGGAATTTGAAAGTAGATAATTGATCGTATTAAGACCGATCGCGTTGCAAAATACGGTTAAAAGTAAGATAAAGACGAAACCCTTGAGTAACTGCCAAGTCCGTGAATCATCAAACAGCTTAAGGACAAAATAGATCACCGTAGCCGTAACCAAGATGTCCAATGCCGCGCCGATCGCATTGCCCCAAGTATCAAATGTTCCGAACAAAAATTCTGTGCTGAGACTATTAACTATCGTTCGAAACAAATCGTCGACCTGAGTTGCCGTCTGTTCTTGTAAAACCGCAGGCAAAGCCGCACGGATCAACGCAGAAAGCATCGCACTCAACTGTATAATCAGACTGTTAATCATCAAAATCATCTTCGTCATCTTCCAGACCGGATTCCAGGTTGTCTAAGTTGGTCAGCCAAATCACCCGGCCGTTAGTTTTAATTAAACCATCTTTCTCCATACTTACCAACTCCCGCGAAAAGGAGGGGCGCGGCATGGCCAGCAAGCGGGCGGCCACTTCTTTGGACGAAGGCAACTCAACCGACGGGGTCAGAATGCGTTTGCCATGATTACCGACAGCATGCCCGGCTTTCGCACTTTCAATGCCATCATACTTCTCTAAGTCGCTTTTGCCATGTTCTTCTGCTTCTTTTTTTTCTTGTTCCCACAGCAAATCAAGCAAGTACGCTGATATTTTTTTCCGCAAGCTGCGCTGGGAAAGGATGGAAATCCGGCGATTTTGCGCCTGAACTCGATCCGATAAAAAGCGCATGAAGTTTTGTAAAAGATCCGGGTTTCCCGGTAGCATTGATTTAAGTACTTCTTTGGATAAAGTTATCACTTTGGCATTGGTAACTGCTTCAATAGTATTAGGATAAACGTGGTTTGATCCGAATATTAGATCTTCGCCGAAACTGTCACCCGGGCCCAGCAGGCCTAATGTTACAAAATCTCCGTTGCTGGAATATTTTTGTAAAGCAAGTTGCCCGGCCGCGACGATACCGAGTTGGGTGCAATCGTCGCCTTCATTTACCATGACTTCTCCCTTCCAAAGAATACGCATGTTTAATTTGCTGCAAAACTCACCGAAAACTTCCGGCTTAAGACCCTGAAAGACTTTAGCATCAGTCAAAACATCACACAAGCGTTTCATGCTGCCTTATCTCCTTATCCCGTCAGTTGTTTCCGTTTTCGCACATCTCAGAATACTATAATTCTTGCTTATCTTCAAGAACCAGCGGCGTAGTCAAGCTTTGCAAGCATCGTAGTCAATCTTTGCAAGCACTAATGGTAGTAAAGAATTGCGGCAGACGGCAGTTACCTTGCCGCTTGCCGCAGTTGAATAAACAACCCAGCTAAACCAATCTACCTCACGGTGCTGGGTTGCCATGTTTTAGCTATACATTCTATTTATTTGTCACCGTGAACTTGCTTTAAAAGCTCATCACCTGCAACAATCGCCGCTTCCAGACGAGGCCACAGCATTGCCGCCGCAACTTTTTCCGCCACATCCGAGCCTGCTAAAATTTCTAACAAGGCCAAGGCAAACGGCACAGCGGCTGCCGGACCACAAGCAGTAATCAGATTGCGGTCAATTACAACCATATCCTCAACATATTTTTTGAAGCCCACCTTCGTCTCACATCCAGGGTAGCATGTACCGGTATATTGCTCGGCAATCTTTGCTGCTCCAAGAACTATAGGAGAAGCACAGATCGACGCTACATATTTGCCGGCAGCATTACAATCGGACAAAAACGCCAACACCTTAGCATCAGCTTGAAGTTGTTTGGTACCCGGCAAACCGCCCGGGGTCACCGCCATATCATAATCGGAAGCGTTAACCTCCGATAAAAGTTTGTCAGCATAAATTACTATTCCATGGTCGCCAGTTGTCTTTAAAGTCGGATTCGCCGAAATCATATCAATGTCGATCTTACCACGCCGCAAGACGTCAACCACCGCCAAAGCTTCCATTTCTTCATAACCGTCAGGCAACAGAATCGCTACTCGCTTCATTCATCTCATCCTTTCCATGCATTAATTCTTTGATGCGTTAAATCTTTGATCAGTTGATCAGTATCAAATAAAGTAAAAATAAAAGTCGACTGCTCAATTTGAGCAATCGACTTTACTTTACAATATCAGCCACATCACGGCAAGTATTAAATTCAATCGAGATCGTCGGGAGACTGTAAATAAAAAACAGAATATTTATAATTAGTTGGGTAACAGGCACATGATTCAGGCTAAATCATCAAGTGAGACCTCAGGCCGGCTGAATTTCACCTTTAAACTCAGTTTTAATAATTTCTTTCGCCTTTTCTGATGTAAGCACTTTAATTAATTTTTGGAACTTCTCTTTGGCCGCATCACCCTTGCGAACAGCCACCAAATTGGCATACGGGTTGTTTTTACCGTCTTCACGAATCAAAGCGGTGGACGGATCGATACCGGCACTGATCAAGAAATTGCTGTTTATGACCCCGGCAGCCGCATCTTTATAAGCGCTTGGAATGGTCGGCGCATTCAATTGGGTCAGTTTAAGTTTTTTCGGATTTTCTTTAACATCCAACGGAGTAACGTCAAGTGCATCGGATTTTAGTTTCAGTAAACCGGCCTTTTCCAAAAGAAGCAGAGCGCGGGCGCCGTTCGTTACGTCATTCGGCAAAAGAATTTCATCGCCGTCTTTGATTTCATCAACTGACTTATATTTGGTTGAATACAAACCCATCGGTTCAATATGCACGTAGCCGAGGACTTCCAAATCAAGTTTTTGCTCTTTGGTAAAAGCATCAAAGTAAGGCTTGTGTTGGAAATAGTTGGCATCCAGTGAGCCATCGTTCAGGGCAATATTCGGTTGAACGAAATCCTCAAAAATTACACTTTCCACATCTAGGCCGGCTGCCTTAAATTCCGGCTGTAATTTCTCAATAATTACAGCGTGCGGCGTTGAGCTGACTCCGATTTTAATCTTTTCAAGTTTCTGGCTGGCAGCAGCGGAAGCTGTCCCGGTTTTATCCGAAGTCGTTTCGTTGCCTCCGCAAGCGGTAAGCGCAAGTGTAAGGCTGATTACAGTAGATAATATTGCTAAAGTTTTCTTCATAAGATCCTCCAAGTTGATAATTATTTGTGGTTAAGCTTAGCAGCAATGGTATTGCCGACGTGTTGAACAATCTGCACAATCACGATAATTACTACGACGGCAGAGTACATGATGTCGTACCGACGCATCTGGTAGCCGTACACGTTGGCCACATCTCCCAGGCCGCCGCCCCCGATCAGTCCCGCCATAGCCGAATAAGCAATGACGTTGATAATCGTAATTGTGACAGCGTTAACCAGGGCCGGCAACGATTCCGGCAATATCACCCTCCCGATTATTTGGCCAGTACGCGAGCCCATAGCCCGCGCGGCCTCAATTATTCCTCGATCGATCTCCAGAAAATGACTTTCAAATAAGCGTGCCACAAACGGGGCCGCCGAAGCGGCTATCGGCACAATTGACGCCGTCGAACCGATGATTTTGCCGACCAACAGACGCGTGACCGGAAACATCAAAAACATCAAGATAACAAACGGCAGAGAACGCAATATATTGATAAACCAGTTAAGCAGACGATATACCGCCCGACAAGGATAAAAACCATCAGGGCGAGTCAGGTAAAGAACAATCGCTAACGGCAGCCCCAAAGCTACGGCAATCAAGGAAGATGCGCCCACCATGTATAAGGTTTGTCCCAAGGCTGGAACGATTAAACGTAAAATATTATCCCAATTCATGTTGCACCTCCTGTACTACGACACCACGGTCACGCAAGTATTTGACCGCCTGCTCGGTATTTTGTCGCTCACCCAAAATTTCCACATACAAATATCCGACACTTGTGTTGGTTACTTTACTTATATTACCGGCGATTATATTTATATCAACTTTACAGTCAACAATACACCTGCTTAATACCGGCGTGCCAGCCCCCTTTTCATCATAGCTGAGACGATAAACGCTGCCCTCATAATCTGAAGCATTAATCGGGGCTTCCTCGGTAGTAACCGCTACCGTTTTAATCAAGTTTTGCGCCAACCGCGTTTTCGGGCGACGGAACAAGGTTTCGACATCGTTTTCTTCGATAATTTTGCCATTTTCCATAACTGCAATTCGATCGCAAATGTCCTTGGCTACTTCCATTTGATGCGTGATGAGTACGACTGAGGTGCCGTAAACATCCACCGTTTTGCGCAAGAGATCCAAAATCTGAGCCGTGCTGGCCGGATCAAGTGCTGAGGTTGATTCGTCACTGAGCAAAACTTTAGGATTGGTGGCGATCGCTCTAGCAATGGCAACCCGCTGTTTTTGGCCGCCGGAAAGAGATGTCGGATAGGCGAATTTCTTTTCACGCAACATTACAAAATCCAGAAGTTCCTCAACTCGTTCCTTTATTTCGGCCTTGTTACGACCGGCGATGCGCAACGGATAAGCTATGTTTTCAAAAACATTTTTTTGCTGAAACAAATTGAAATTTTGAAATATCATTCCGATATCGCGTCGTTGCTCATACAGTTCATGGCGGTTGCAGGCAGTTATATTAACTCCGTCAACTAAAATCTGACCTTCATCCGGTTCTTCCAAGCGATTAATACAGCGGATCAAAGTCGATTTTCCGGCACCGCTCAAGCCGATGATACCGAAAATTTCACTTCGGTTTACACTCAAGCTAACATCATCTACCGCTTTAAAAACGCGGTCTCCAACACGGTAAATCTTAGTCAATCCAGCGATCTTGATCATCGGTTCGCTCTCGGAACATCTTGTAATGTTTGTTTGTAAATTCTCATTCATAGGCAATCTCGTCATATCATTTTTAAATTCAGTATGGGCTGTTTGATTAAGTTTCACCATTCTATCACACTTATTTTTGCAGTATAACCCCTAAATCGCCTTCTCGGCAAAAATCAAAGATTTACACAAAGTTTCGCTAAAAAAACGATTCGGTATTGAACATTATTTCTTCAAAAATTAAATGAGCAGTCAAAATCAGGCGTTTTAGGCCTTACGGCTAAACAAATTCATCAAAATGAGTTCAGAAATATGAACGTTATTAATCAAGTTTTCGCTGACGTGGGAAATAACAAAAATTCACTGGACAGGCAAGTTCCGGGGCAATAAAATCCTCCTATTAAGCCGTAGCGAGAAGTGGCTTAATCAAACTAAAAAAAGGAAACAAACTAGACTATGCAGAAACAATTATCAGTTCGTTCACTACTACAAATAAGTTTCTTGCTTTTCGGCTTCTTCTTCGGAGCCGGAAATCTAATCTTCCCCCCACTCATGGGTAAGTTGGCAGGAGGCAATTTCGTTTCAGCCATCTTAGGCTTTGCCATAACCGCTGTTATTTGCCCTGTACTAGGTATTCTTGCAGTCGCCAAAATGGGCGGTACACCTGCCTTGGCCGCCAAGGTAAGTCGTCGTTTCGGGATTCTCTTCCCGATCGTTATCTACCTTGCCATCGGCCCCGGTTTGGGTATTCCACGTGCCGGCAGCATGCCCTTTGCCATGGCAATTCAGCCCCTCTTGCCGGTAAGCGTCCCTGTTGTTTGGGCCAGATTGATCTACACTGTTCTGTTTTTCGCGTTAGCTTGCTGGCTCTGCATCAGCCCAATTAAAATGGTGCCGCGCGTAGGTAAAATACTGACACCTACACTGCTTTTCCTAATTCTTTGCCTTTTTGTAGCTACTTTGATCCGTCTCCCAGCTCACTTCGGGCCTTCAACCGGTGCTTATCAAAGTTCCACTTTTTTGAACGGAATATTGGATGGTTACAACACCATGGACGCCTTGGCTTCGCTGAACTTCGGTTTCGCCATCGCCGTGGCTATAAAGTCGCTTAAACTTACGGATGACGAAAAAGTCGGCAAAAAGTACACCTATATGGCCGCTTTCATTGCGGGTTCGCTGCTGCTAGTCATATATGCAATGCTCACCTATATTGGCGTAACTACGGCTGCACTGTGGCCTGATACGACAAACGGAGCGGATATCTTGCGTTTCACCTCAAGGGTGGCTTTGGGTTACGGTGGGTATCTGTTGGTCATAACCGTCTTCAGCTTGGCCTGCTTGACGACCTGCATCGGCTTGATCATGTCCCTGTCGCAATACTTCAGTAAACTTATCCCGAAGATTTCTTATCGCGCGATGGTCATTTTAATAAGCCTTATTTCCTGTGTTTTGGCTAATTTCGGCTTGGATGCCATCATCAAATTCTCTCTGCCAACCTTGTTGATCATGAGTCCGGTATCCGTTGTCTTAATTTTGCTCGGCGTAGGCTACGACTTCTACTCAAACAACAAACATATTTTCACGGTCACTATCTACACCTGCTTATTCTTTAGCTTTGTGGACGTTATCAACAATATGAATTTCTTGCCGCAAAGCCTGGGTGAGTTGCTAAGAAAATTACCTTTGAGCGAATACAGCTTAGCATGGCTGGTTCCGACCTTACTTGTCTTTGTCGTCAGTTTCGGAGCAGGTAAAATATTTTGCCGGCAATGTTCCACTGCAGTCGTAATTGATCAAAGTAAATAATACTAAAGTAAATTTTAATTTCGAATTCTTCCCGCCTTCCCCAAATGCGAATACGGGAACGAGAGGCCACTAGGCCTAAACTGTTAATGACAATCCTCCACATTTCATGCGCCGTCAGCATTTGTCTCCGCAACCAACCCGACTATGCTGGCGGCGCATTCCATGTTAAACTAATATAAATATTCGTTTCGCAAATAGCAAGCTTTTATATAATGTAATCTTCGATCACAATCAATACAGCTTAATTTTATTCGACGCAACGTAATAAATTAAATATTTCCGGGAGTTTTCGATGAACGAAAATAAAATGGGCACGATGCCCGAAAATCGCCTCCTGATTACTATGGCCCTGCCTATAATGGTTGCCATGCTCATCAGTGCACTTTATAACATTGTCGACAGCATTTATGTAGCTCAGATCAGTGAAAACGCATTGACAGCGGTTTCCCTGGCTTTTCCGATCCAAATGCTGTTTATGGCTTTTAATATTGGCTTAGCTGTGGGAGTTAATGCCGTCGTCGCGCGCAATCTGGGTCGCAAAAATTTTAGCGTTGCGGAACACACCGCCGGCAACGGCGTATTTTTGGCCCTTTGCTGTGCAATTGCTAGTATTGTCTTTTCCGTATTCGGCAGTGAGCCTTTCATGCATCTACAAACCGCCAACGCCGATATAGCTTATGGTGGAATACGCTATCTTAAAATCTGTATGTTGCTTTCCGGCGGTCTTTACTTTGAGATCATGTTCGAGCGCATCCTGCAAGCAACCGGCCGAAGCCTGCCGACAATGATCGTTCAGGGGTTCGGCGCAATCTTGAACATAATTCTGGATCCGATATTGATTTTCGGGTATTGCGGTTTTCCGGCCTTCGGGATAGCGGGTGCAGCCTATGCCACCGTAACGAGTCAGCTCATTGCCGCTATCGCAGCCTTTATTTTTAATCACATATTCAACCATGATATTCACCTAAAATTAAAGCATCTGCGCCCTGACAGCAAAATCTTGTGGGAAATATTACGTATAGGCCTGCCGTCCTCTGTTATGGCTTCTATCGGCTCTTTTCTCATTTTCGGACTAAATACAATTATCGGCCGCTTTTCATCAACCGCCGTGGCAGTGTTGGGGATTTATTTTAAAATTCAAAGTTTCCTATTCATGCCGGTCTTCGGTTTGAACAATGCCTCCATACCGATTATCGCCTTTAATTATGGAGCGGAAAAACCGGCAAGAATCAAAAAAACCGTTAAGCTTGCTACAGTCTACGCGGTTATGATCATGCTTTTCGGCTTTATAGGTATGCAAGTATTTGCCGCTGAGCTAATTGAACTGTTTAATCCTACCCCTTTGATGCTGACTATCGGTATCCCCGCTCTACGCAGCATTTCCTACAGCTTTCCTATAGCCGCCGTCTGCGTCACTTTTTCCGGATTTTTTCAAGCCCTCGGCCACGGCACCATAAGCATGATTGTTTCCGTAACCCGGCAGTTGATCGTCATCTTGCCGTTGGCCTATATTATTTCGTTATGGGGAGAGCTTAGTTATATCTGGTGGGCATTTCCCATCGCCGAAGCCGTAGCATTCGTCATGTCCGCATTCGCTTTTCACCGTTTGATTCAAACAACAGTCAATCCTTTGTACATAAAAGACTGACGAAATATCCATTAGAGTCACTTGCCGGTACCAATAGCGACATCGACAGCTATATGGCATTAGTTATCGTCTATTTTACGTCTATTTTACAACCAGTGGCGCAATTGCATAAAAGAATTTATAATCTTTCTTGTAATTTATTTTGGGCACTTCGGAGGATGAAAGGAAAGAAATAATATGACTCAGCAAACCACCTCAAGCATCGTCCCGGGCAATGTATCTTCAACTAAAGTGGCCGTTATAACCGGGGCTTCCAGCGGTATCGGCGAAGCGGTCGCCGCAAAACTGCTGAAACAAGGGTATATTGTTTATAACTTAAGCCGCCGTGCCAATAATACCGTACTTAATATTCAATGTGATGTCAGTCAACCCGAGCAAATCTATGCTGCGATTAAGCAAATAGCTGAAGAACAAGGCCACATCGACTTGGTTGTCAGTAATGCTGGCTACGGTATTGCCGGCTCAATCGAAGCTGCCGTTTCGGCTGATTTGGATCGACAACTGGATGTCAACTTACATGGAGCAATTCACTTGGCCAAAGCCGTTTTACCCTATTTACGCAAAAGCTGCGGTCGCATTATCATTGTATCTTCAGTTGCCGGAGCCGTTCCTATCCCTTTTCAAACCGCCTATTCAGTCAGCAAAGCTGGGCTGATTGCCCTAACTCTGGGCTTAGCCAACGAACTTCGCGGCACCGGGGCGAATGCCGTAGCCATTTTGCCCGGAGATGTATCCACCGGCTTCACCGCAGCCCGCAAGCCCGTCGACCTCTCAGCCGAACCGCTGTGCTATCGCGAACGCTGCGCCGCTTCACTTAAACGCATGGAAAATGATGAACTGCACGGCAAGCCGGCCGAGCACATCGCCGCTGCGATTGTCAAAGCCGCTGCTGTCAATCACCCTAAGCCCTTGTATCCAGTAGATATTTCATATAAAGCAGCCGTACTCCTGTTCCGTTTTTTACCGATTCGTTTGGCCAACTATATAGTCGGAAAATTATACGCGTGACCCGAAACCTTTACACATTATCTAAACCACCCTGAGAATATCCCTCTCCTTGGGAGAAACTAAGCTAATCCTGCATGTAAGATTCTGGGTCATCAACTTCAGCCGAAATGTTTTTCAGCTTTCACCGCAGTGCTTTTCAGCTGTCTTCAGTCCCCCCCGATTAAATATTCAGCTATCTTTCAAACGCCAAGAAAAATTGCGTCTTTTTTTCTACTATTTATTTTCTTTTTATCATTAAAAACGATTTTTATTTCCGAATATCTCCCTTTAATTGATTTTTTCTGCTAGAATGGAATTGTAATAAAATTTATACATTTTATTTACAAATATTATGAAAGAAGCAGGTACTACTATGGAAAAAGCAACGCAAAAAGTACCATTGGATGCCAAGCAACGTAACATTACCTGGCAAACACTGGCAATGATGGCCTTCATGACGGTTTGGGGCTTCGGAAATGTAATCAACGGTTACGCCTTCTATGGCGGTATGCGATCCATCTTGACTTGGGTCATAGTTTTTGTAATCTACTTCGTGCCCTATGCCTTGATGGTCGGCGAAATGGGTTCGGCCTTCAAAGAAGCCGGCGGCGGTGTGTCCTCGTGGGTCGAGCAAAGCTTCAGTAAAAAGTTAGCCTATTATGCCGGTTGGACCTATTGGGTGGTTCACATGCCCTATATTTCCCAAAAACCACTCAATATAGTTGTGGCCGGAAGTTGGGCAATCTGGGGAGATAAACGCGCCAGCGACTTTAATTTTCAAGTTATCCAATTAATTTGCATTATTATCTTCCTCCTCGTTGTCGTAACAGCCTTGCAAGGCATTAATATTGTTAAAAAAATCACCTCGATTGCCGGTCTTGCCGGGTTAGTCATGTCGTTACTCTTCATTCTCATGGCTATTTCCGCCCCGCTTTTCCGCGACATCAGTTTCAACCGAGTCAGCTTTAATTCAACAACTTTGCTGCCGACCTTCGACTGGAAATACGTCACTTCCTTCAGCGTCCTCCTCTTTGCCGTAGGCGGTTGTGAAAAAATTTCACCTTATGTAAACAAAGTAAAAAATCCTGGCAAAGGATTTCCTCGCGGCATCATCTTCATGACCGCTATGGTCATCACCACCGCCATTCTTGGGACAATCGCCCTTGCCATGATGTTTGATCCGCTCAACCCACCCAAGGATCTCGTAACCAACGGTGCTTATGAAGCATTCCAAATGTTAGGAAATTGGTACGGAGTTGGCAATCTCTTCGTTATTCTCTATGCAATATCTATCGTAGTCGCCCAATTTGCCGTCATGGTTCTCTCTATTGACGCGCCGCTGCGTATCTTAATTGAATCTTCCGACCATGAATTCATCCCGAAATTCATGCGCAAGGGAAACCACAAAGGAGCCTATGTCAATGGCATCAAATTAATTTCTGTCATCGTCCTCAGCCTCTTGATTATCCCGATGTTCGGAATCGGCCAAGTGAACGAAATGGTTAAATTCTTGATTAAACTTAATTCCGTCTGCATGCCGTTACGTTACTTATGGGTGTTTGTCGCCTACATCGGCCTGAAAAAAGCGGCAGCACATTCCGCGGAATACATCTTCACCAAAAATAAGACCATGGGAATCTTCCTCGGCGGCTGGTGCTTCGCCTTGACTGCTGCCTCCTGTGCCTTAGGCATGTATGACGAAGACCCGTTTAAATTCTGCATGAAAGTAATTACGCCGTTCGTTCTTATCGGCTTAGGTCTCATCCTGCCGCAAATTGCCAAAAAGCAAAATAACCGCAGCTGAGATTCAAAATCAGCCTTCACGTAAGGCCAGCTGCCGCTGCAACTGCCACATCAAGCGAAAATCTTGCCGCGCCACAAGTGCGCCGGCAAGATTTTTTTGCTCTTTTAATTTGTGTATAATGTTGGGGAATAAATGTTGGAAAATAATTCTTGAAGAATAAATGTTGAAGAATAATTCTTAGCAAAGGAGATGCCATGTCAGCACCAAACGGTTGGGAGCCTATCATTCTCAGCGAGATGCAACAACCTTATTTCAAAGAACTCCGTCGTTTCATCGAGGCAGAGCGCGCAACATACAATGTCTACCCACCGCCTCACGCCGTATTTAACAGTTTCAACTACTGCCCCCCGGAAAAGGTAAAAGTCGTCATCGTAGGTCAAGACCCCTACCATCAACCCGGCCAAGCGATCGGCCTAAGCTTCGCCGTACGACGCGGAGTAAAAATACCCCCGTCCTTGCAAAATATTTTCCGCGAACAAGGCCTGACCTCAAGCCACGGCGATCTCACCTATTGGGCCAAGCAAGGAGTTTTTCTGCTCAATCGTATCCTGACGGTGCGCGAAAACCAACCTATGAGCCATGCCGGCCATGGTTGGGAAACCTTTACTTCCCACATTCTGGCCCACCTTTTCAGCCTCAACCGCCCCCTGGTATTTATGCTCTGGGGCAAACAAGCCCAAAGCATCCGCCCCCTTCATCCGAATCCTCACCACTTATATTTAACTGCCAGCCACCCCAGCCCACTTTCAGCCTATCGCGGATTTTTTGGGTGCGGACACTTCCGACTGGCCAACGAATTTCTAATAAAAAACGGGGAATCGCCGATCGACTGGCAACTCCCACAATAAACCAATTATCCCCAAATACGACTTCATAAATACTATAAATTATTGTTCTGTAAATCGAACCGGCCGCGCAAGAAATTGCCGATGGAGGTCAAACAAAGAAAAAATATGACCAAAACCGCTCCAGGTATCAGAATTATCCACCAAGCATCGGTGAGCAAAGCCTTTTCCGCCAAGGAAAGCATACTACCCCAGGAAATAACCTTAAGCGGCAGACCTATGCCAATGAAGCTGAGCGTTGACTCGGCAAGGATCGCCGCACGGACATTCATTACGACCATGAACATTATGCTCGGGAAAAAGTTAGGCAAAAGATGCTTCACCAAGATGTGGCCAAAATTTCCACCCATCATTTTTGCCGCCAAAACATATTCACTGTTGCGAATCTGACGCACCTCCGTTCTGACCACCTTAGCAATGCTGAACCAACCACACAGCCCGATAATCAAAGCCAGAGAAACGATATTCGCCGGGCCGGCAATCGCTTGCAGAAAAATTACTAATAATAGCGACGGGATACTGAGCATTATTTCTGTAAAACGCATCATCACAGTGTCCGTCATATCGCCAGCCATACCACTAAAAGCCCCATAAATCGCCGCTAAAATCGTTGAAACTAAAGTTGCCAGAACCCCGATAAAAATCGATATTCTTCCACCGAACCAAATACAGGCAAAAACATCCCGCCCCAAAGTATCCGTGCCAAACCAAAATTCCCGTCCGGGCGGCAATGTATGATTATAAACATCTAGAAAACCAGGATCTTTCCGTGAAATAGTTCCAGCAAATATCGCGCCCAACACAATCACGGCTAAAACAATTATGGCCAGCCAAGGCAGTCTTACTTTTTTAGGCTTTGCCGTATCAGGCCGCGATGCAAATTTCAGCCGATCTTCCTCAGTTACCAAAGAAAATGCTTGAGACTCATCAGTCAGATGCGGCAGGCCGATTTCGTTAGGCATTAGTACTTCCCTTCTTTCTTTCATCTTGATTATTGTTCGGTTTCGCCAGAACTTTCACAACTTCCGGTCCACCCTCCTGCGTATTCACCGACACGCGTTCCTTAACAACAATCGCCGTATTGCTCACTTTAATACGTGGATCAATTTTTTCATTTATTACCTGACCCAGCATATTGCAGAAAATTACGGTTAACCCCGTAATCAAACACAAAATCATTAAGAGATTGTAGTCCGCATACCGGGCGCTTTCATAGGCCAATGTCCCGATTCCCGGATAGGAAAAAACCAATTCAACGATGTAAGTTCCACCCAAAACATGAGCTACTGCAATCGCCATTAAGCTGATATAACCGGGAAAAACATTTCGCACACAATGTTTAAGCATCGTATCCGCCTTACTTAGCCCCTTGGCCCGGCACAACATAACATAATCACTTTTGGTTTCCGTCAGCAATTTGTTGCGAACCATGTAAGCATAGTACCAGAGATGTTCCAAAACAACTACCGTCAGTGGCAAAATAATGTGACGCAACCTATCTACCCACCCGTCTTCCCCGATCGTGTGAGCCCCGCTGCTCGGTAGTAAAGACCAGTGGACACAAAAACCCAATATTAAGACCAACGCCAGCCAAAACTCAGGAATGCAACTCGTAACAGTCCCTAGTTTACAAAGAATTCTATCTAGCCAAGAATTCTCTCGCCACGCACATACAATTCCCAAGGCCAAGGCCCCGATGAAAATTAGAATAAACCCAACCCCACCCAAAACAAGAGTATTGGGCAGCCGATCCGCAATAACCTCAGTAACTGGCAGCTTGTATTTATAGGAGATACCAAAATCCCCCCGCAAACTCATACTAAGCCAATCTTTAAACTGCACAATTATTGGCTCGTTAAGCCCCAGTCGCTCACGCGCTGCCGCCTTCTCTTGAACCGTCATTTTTTCAACCCGACTACCGAAATAAGATTGCAAAGGGTCGGTCGGCGTTAGCCTGGCAATGCAAAAAACAATGACGGTGAGACAAGCCATGCTAACCAAAAGAATTAAAAGCTTGCCTGCATAATAACGCAGAATGCCAATAATATCGGTATCGGTCTTAACAAAATTACTGCTACTCATATACAGTTCCTTTCATCAAAAACTTCGGAACGGAGCCAATCAATGTTCGGGTATAAGGATGCTTAGGGGCGTTAAAAATTTCTTCGGTCGGACCGCATTCAACCAAATGGCCCTCCCGCAATACACCTACCTGATCGCAAAGATATTTAACCATGGACAGATCGTGGGCAATAAACAGAATTGAAAATCCATGTTCATCACGCAGATGACGGAAAAGGTTAACAATTTGTGCCTGTATCGAAACATCAAGGGAAGCAATCGGCTCATCAGCCACCAAAAGCTCAGGTTCAGTCACCAAGGCTCGCGCTATTCCTACCCGCTGCCTTTGCCCACCAGATAACTCATAAGGATGCTTGAATAAATATTCGCGGCCCAACCCGACAACTTCCAATTGGAATTCCGCTTCCGCCCGCAGCGTACCACGTCGCGGTTTAAGCTTCTGAACCACCAAAGGCTCGGTGATGATGTCTTCAACAGTCATTTTTTGATTCAAGCCGGAAGCGGAATCTTGAAAAATGAGCTGACATTTTTGCTGAATATAAGCCTTATTCTTGCGCCGAGTGTGACGATCGGATAGATCAATTCCATTGAAAATGATTTTACCGGCAGTCGGATGGCAAATATTCATTATGCATTTGGCAACCGTGGACTTGCCGGAACCAGATTCGCCTACCAACCCAAATATTTCGCCCCGATGAATGTCCAAAGAAAGATCAGCCACCGCTGCCACCGAATTTTTCCGATTCAAATAATAGTAGTGGGTTAAATTTTCCACTTGTAAAATTGCGGTATCTTCACGGGCTTGGCCTTGACTGTGATCACTCTGACCTTGAGCTTGAGCTTGACCTTGGACGCGATCAAATTTGTGCTTTAAAACATTGTATGTAACTCTGCCATCATTTACTGAGCCATCCATATTTTCCGCCAAACCTAAGCCAGCCTGCGCCTCTATCTTAGGTGCTCGCGGATCAAGCAACCATGTCGCTGCCAAATGAGTCGGGGTTATTTCAAACATCGGTGGCTCCCGGTAGTAATCAATATACATAGCCCGCGGATTGCGGGGCGCGAAAGCGTCCCCCTGTGGCAAGTTAATAAGACTCGGCGGCATCCCCGGTATCGTAGTCAAAAATTTTCCTCTCTGCGACATTGCCGGCAATGATTTTAACAACCCTTGCGTATAAGGATGTGCCGGACAGAACAAGATCTCCGCCGTTTGCCCGACTTCGATAACCTTGCCGGCATACATGATCGCAATTCTGTCCGCAAGTTCGGATACCACCCCGAGATCATGCGACACCAAAATAGTAGCCATATTATTTTCGCGAGCAATTCGACGTAGCAATTCAATGATTTGAGCCTGCACCGTCGCATCCAAGGCCGTTGTAGGCTCATCGGCCAAAAGGACTTGCGGATTGCCAGCCAACGCCATAGCAACAACAACTCTTTGCCGCATGCCGCCGGAAAAATGATAAGGATAAAGCTTGGCACGTTCTTCCGCCCTGTCAATTCCAACTTCAGCCAACAATTGATGGACTCGCGACATCAAAGCCTTGCCACGCAGCGACTTCTCATGACAGGTGATCACCTCCGCTATCTGAGCACCTACTGTCATAGTCGGGTCAAGACTGAGCATCGGATCCTGAAAAACCATAGTCAAATCTTTACCCCGCAAACACTGCATTTCACGCTCCGAACAAGCAGTTATTTCCTTGCCTTTCAATATAATCTGCCCGCTTACGGCCGCTTTTTCCGGCAATAATTTCAACACACTTTTACACAACATGCTTTTACCGCAGCCGGACTCGCCAACCAACGCCAAAACTTCGCCGGGATTTAAGTCCAAGCTGACATTACGCACCGCTTCCACCCGCCCCACCGGCGTAGGAATCGTTACGGATAAATTTTTCAAGCTTAATATCTTCTCCATCTATCCCCCATAACAAGTGTTAAAGATGAGATAAACCCGGTTCACACCGGGTTTATCATAGTAACCTGACATTTCAAAACAACAAAATAGATCACAAGGATAGCCTGTTTATCCGATTGTCCAATCCGTAATATTCCAGAAAATACCAACACCATGGTGTCCTAGAACAGTCTTAGGATCGATACCCTTAATTTTGCTGTCCGCCACATACATAGCATCTATGTAACAGAAGAAAGTGTAGGGTGGCTTCTTGGCCAGCTCTGTCTGGAACTTGGCATAAGCCTCTTTGCGCTTGGCCGGATCATCCGTCTGTCTAGCCTCTGTCAAATATTGATCAACCAGTTTGTCCGAATAGGCCGAATAATTAGCACCTTTACCCGTACCAAATACTTTGTAAGTATGATCATCAGCATCAAAAGGTGAACCCCAGCCAATGATGCAAGCCTCTTGGCCACCCCAATCGATTCCCTCAGCCGGAACAGCTGCCTTAACATCAAGACCGGCAGACTGCAATTGCTGAGCTGCAACCTGAGCCATGTCAATCCGGACGTGGTCATCCGCCATTGCATTTATAGTAAAGCCAATACGCTTGTTATCACGCATCCAGAAACCGTCAGCCCCTTTGGTGCAACCGGCGGCCTTAAACAACTCCTCCGATTTGGCGAGGTTGAAATCATATTTTTCTACACCATCAAAGTTATAAACATTGCGCTGAATCGGGCTGTATGCTTTAACTCCGTGCCCTAATAAAACTGTGTCAATGATGGCTTGACGATCAATAGCATAGTTGATAGCCGGAATCAAGTCAGCGTTCTTCTTCCAATATTCATTAGCAAAATTGTAAAGAATTCCGCGATAATCCGAAGTGGTCATTGCATAAGTCTTAAGATTTTTGGAATCCTTAAAACCTGCCGCATCCTTCGGCGTGACCTGCGCAATATTCAATTCGCCGGATTTTAATTGTAAAGCACGGGCATTGTCCTCAGGGACGATCTTGAAAATAATTTCGTCAATCTTGGCAGGACCAGCAAAATAGTCTGGGTTCTTTTCCATAATTATCGCTTGACCATGTTCCCATTTGCTCAGCTTATACGGGCCGGTTCCGATCGGAGCTTGGAAGAACTTCGATTCTTGCCACTTTTCGCCTTCCAGACAATGCTTAGGCATTATCGGCATAGTCATATATTCTAGGAAAGCATAATTCGGAGCTTTCAAGTGGAACACAACTGTATGCGGATCTTTTACCTCAATTTTCTCAACATCCTCATAGTTTGGAGCATTTTCAGATTCATTTTTAGGATCCATAATGCCTTCAATGGTAAACTTAACGTCTTCTGCCGTAAATGGCTTGCCATCATGCCACTTGACATTTTCTTGCAAATTAAAAGTGTAGGTCTTACCGTCATCCGAAATTTTCCAACTCTTGGCCAAACGGGGGATGACCTTGTCACTACCGTCATGATCAGTTAATCCATCAAAAAGAAGTACGGAAATCTCAGAATGCTCATCCATGGCTGGGTTGATCCTTGTATAGTCGCCGCTGCCATAAACCAATTTGGTCTTTTTGCTGGACGATGCAGCTTCAGCAGCCGCCTCACTACCCTTGCCCATATGATCGCCACAAGCTTTATCAGCCTTGCCGCAAGCTGTCATACCTGCCACAGTAATAACAGTCAAAGCAATTGCAAAAATTTTTTTAATTTGTTTCATGATATATCCTTTCTAGGTATCCACTATTTTCTTTTGAAAATATAGTACGCGTCGAATATATCATTTTCATATAAAGTTAACAATCCGGGGTGGGGGGATAATCGAAGCAAAAATATAGTTGCCCCAACACCGACCGGCACATGGAACAAGCAGCACAAATTTCGCTCCCACCAATTTTGCAAACGCAGGGGCAAATTTTTCACAAGACCATTACTTCGTATACGAAACTTTTTCCGCTAAAACTTCATGACTATTCGTTAAAACTTCATGGCTCTCCAGTAAGTTTCTGAAATTTCTCACTTCCGCTACCTGCCCAGTCGGTCTTACCACTCGCCACTACGCCCCCCGTGCTGTACTCGTATGCATACATGTTCTCAATCTGAGCCTCACTTAAAGACCACATTCCATCAGAAGATTTTGAACACCGATAAAGAACATAAAGCCCACACCTGCCATTCTGAGAATCTCTGTCATACTGCAGGCAAATAACAACTTCATCACTTTCATACAAAACAAAGTACGGATCTCCTTTGGTGGTGTATTTCTCTCGTATTGACGAGGCATTAGAGTCTTTCTCTCCCTTAGCATCCTTAGACCATTCATTAATTATCTTCAGTGCCCCTTCACGAATCTGCTTTGATTTTGCACCTTCAGCTTGAGAATCACGCTCACTTTGCCCGCCAGCCCTCCCAAGTTCTTGCTTAATAGACCCAGGATTAGAGCGTTTGTCAGTACTACTGCGCCAAGATGCAAACCAATCGGCTTCACTAATCGAAGGATCTGTATCCGTCGCATCACTCATCGGCCGTAAATATTTCAAAAAAAATGGCCCCTCCACTCTATATAGACGATATTCTTCCGGCGCATAATTATCATCAACATGCTCAGTATAAGTTCCATTGACATTTCGTGTGACCGTATATCTACCCAAAAATAATATAATTTCAATAAGCGCAAGACCAAGTATAATAATCCCACAAAGAAGATACGAAAAAACTCGACGCGCAAATCTAACGTATGCCCTCTTAATATAAGAAATACGATAGAGATTCTGAAAAAAAGCTGCCAAAAAGGTTGTAATCATCCAAAAAATCGGCATGGCCGCACAAATAACAAGCGCCCAAGTTTGCAGAAGCCACTGATGCGGAAGCCGTACCTGGGTTATTCCAAAAAAAGCAGTCAGGAATCCACTAACGACAAAAAGACAACAAATAATCGGAGCAAGTAAAACCTTTTCACGTGGCCTCATTAAATTTAAAAGAAATTTATCACGATCCCCATGATCACGCGGAACAGGTAGGGCAAGATTTCGTTTAGGGAATAAGTAAATATGTTCATCACCAACCAAAACCATGTAAAGATCGCTATATTTTCTCGTAACCGACGAATTTAAAGAAACCACACTGAACGAATCCTTAAAAAAAGAAAACAGCCATTCAATGTCACCATTCTTATTTGCACTTCGGAACGCCCGCCGTAAATTATAGAGACGCATAAAAGGGAACAAAAAAAGAAAGAGAATAGCTGCAACATAAGCCGCCCAACCAAAGAACCGCAGTTCAACAGAAGTCATAAGAGCGGTTCCAATAAATATAAATAGGACGAAACGCGCCGTATCAACTATCCCAGTTTTCTGCCAAAACAATTCCTTGTTAATCCTGGATAATTTTTCCCACGTCTCAACAAATGTTACGCAAAAAAGAAAATTTTCAGCTTTCATAGTTTAACTTTGCATACCGCTACCTTGTAATAAACATATTTACGATCGTAAACTACAAAAAAAGACGACACGGAAAACCGTTATCGTCATTTTTTGGCGCCTTGTGTAGGACTCGAACCTACGACCCTGCGGTTAACAGCCGCATGCTCTACCAACTGAGCTAACAAGGCAAAAAAATCCGGCAGCTTCCTATTTTACCAAGCCGTTACCAGCTAAGTATCTTCGGCACTAGAGAGCTTAACTACTGTGTTCGGAATGGGAACAGGTGTGGCCTCTCCGCTATCACCACCGGAATTGTTGAGGTTGTACCCTCAAGACTGCATAAGCTACTGAGTTGTCTGAGTCTTCATTCTGTCTGGTTCAACGTTGAACCAACGTGCTTGTGGTCAAGTTTTCGACCTATTAGTATCAGTCCGCTTCATACATTACTGTACTTCCACTCCTGACCTATCAACCTTGTTGTCTTCAAGGGGTCTTAACCTTTCGGTGGGAAATCTTATCTTAAGGAGGGCTTCACACTTAGATGCTTTCAGCGTTTATCCCTGCCCAACTTAGCTACCCAGCTATGCCACTGGCGTGACAACTGGTTCACCATAGGTTGGTCCATCCCGGTCCTCTCGTACTAGGGACAGCACCTTTCAAATTTCCTACGCCCACGATAGATAGGGACCGAACTGTCTCACGACGTTCTGAACCCAGCTCGCGTACCACTTTAATCGGCGAACAGCCGAACCCTTGGGACCTTCTTCAGCCCCAGGATGTGATGAGCCGACATCGAGGTGCCAAACCTCCCCGTCGATGTGAACTCTTGGGGGAGATCAGCCTGTTATCCCCAGGGTAACTTTTATCCGTTGAGCGACGGCAATTCCACTTTCTACCGCCGGATCACTAAGTCCTACTTTCGTATCTGCTCGACCTGTGTGTCTCGCAGTCAGGCTACCTTATGCCTTTACACTCGTTGCATGATTTCTAACCATGCTGAGGTAACCTTTGAGCGCCTCCGTTACCTTTTAGGAGGCGACCGCCCCAGTCAAACTGTCCGACTGCCATTGTCCTGTAACCGGATTACGGCTAACAGTTAGAAACTCAGTATCGTCAGAGTGGTATCCCAACAGTGACTCCCCATCTGCTGACGCCTATGGTTCATAGTCTCCCACCTATCCTGTACAAACAATACCGAATCCCAGTAACAATCTACAGTGAAGCTCCATGGGGTCTTTCCGTCTAGTCGCGGGTAACTTGCATCTTCACAAGTACTACAATTTCACCGGGTACGTTGTTGAGACAGTGCCCAAATCATTACGCCATTCGTGCGGGTCAGAACTTACCTGACAAGGAATTTCGCTACCTTAGGACCGTTATAGTTACGGCCGCCGTTTACTGGGGCTTAAGTTCACTGCTTCTCTTGCGATAACAGATTCCCGTGACCTTCCAGCACCGGGCAGGCGTCAGCCCCCATACTTCATCTTTCGATTTAGCGGAGACCTGTGTTTTTGCTAAACAGTTGCTTGGGCCTATTCACTGCGGCCTCTTCTCAGAGGCACCCCTTCTTGCGAACTTACGGGGTTAATTTGCCGAGTTCCTTAACAACGCTTCTCCCGCTCGTCTTAGGATTCTCTCCTCATCCACCTGTGTCGGTTTACGGTACGGGTACCTCTCCACTCGATAGCAGCTTTTCTCGTCAGTGTGGAATCACATATTTCGGTACTTGTTTTCCCTACGCATCACGCTTTCAAATCAACTAACGTACTTTACTATTAGTCTCTCTACTTCGCTTGCACGAGCATTTCCTGCAGCTCGCTTATGCTATCCTCCTGCGTCCCTGCCTCTCTCAAACGTGGATCGGTAGTTCAGGAATGTCTACCTGATATCCATCGACTACGCCTGTCGGCCTGGCCTTAGGTCCCGACTGACCCTGGGAGGACGACCCTTCCCCAGGAAACCTTGGATTTTCGACGGCAAAGATTCTCACTTCGCTCTCGTTACTTATTCCTACATTCTCACTACTGATACATCCACATGTCCTTCCGGTCATGCTTCTTCTGCTTACAGTACGCTCCCCTACCAACCTTCGGTTCCGTAGCTTCGGTATACAGTTTAGCCCCGTTAATCTTCGGCGCAGGTTCACTCGACTAGTGAGCTATTACGCACTCTTTTAATGAGTGGCTGCTTCTAAGCCAACATCCTAGCTGTTTTAGCATACCCACATCCTTTTCCACTTAACTGTAATTTTGGGACCTTAGCTGACGGTCTGGGCTGTTTCCCTTTTGACAATGGCACTTATCTGTCACTGTCTGACTCCCACGTATATCTATGCGGCATTCGGAGTTTGATAAGGTTCGGTAACCTGGTAAGGCCCCTAGCCAATTCAGTGCTCTACCTCCGCTAGACTCGACGTAAGGCTAGCCCTAAAGCTATTTCGGGGAGAACCAGCTATCTCCGGGTTCGATTGGAATTTCTCCGCTATCCACAAGTCATCAAAACCTTTTTCAACAGATACTTGTTCGGTCCTCCATGACGTTTTACCGTCACTTCAACCTGCTCATGGATAGGTCACCCGGTTTCGGGTCTATAACAGCTAACTTTACGCTCTATTAAAGCTCGGTTTCCCTTCGGCTCCGGACCTCTAGTCCTTAACCTCGCTAACTGCCATAACTCGTAGGACCGTTCTACAAAAAGTACGCTGTCGAGCTTTAACGCTCTTCAACTGCTTGTAAACACAGGGTTTCAGGTTCTTTTTCACTCCCCGTCAGGGGTTCTTTTCACCTTTCCTTCACAGTACTGCTTCACTATCGGTTACCATGTAGTATTTAGGCTTGGAGGGTGGTCCCCCCGGCTTCCCACAAGATTCCTCGTGTCTCGTGGTACTCTGGTGCTGCTAGCCTCACTCAGATTTTCGTGTACGCGACTATTACGCTCTTTGGTCTCGGCTTTCCATCCGCTCATTCCACTAATCCTTGCTTTGACTTGTTGCAGTCCACAACCCCGCATAACCGAAGTCATACGGTTTGGCCTCTTCCGCTTTCGCTCGCCACTACTTACGGAATCTCGGTTGATTTCTCTTCCTGTGGGTACTTAGATGTTTCAGTTCCCCACGTCTCCCCAGTATGCACTATTTATTCATGCAGACTTGATCGGGAATTTACCCCGATCGGGTTGCCCCATTCGGATATCTACGGATCCGGATATTTGCTCCTCCCCGTAGCTTTTCGCAGCTTGTCACGTCCTTCATCGGCTCATGGTACCAAGGCATTCGCCCTGTGCTCTTTGTAACTTGACCTTATTGGTTCTCAAAGTTTTTCTTTTTTCCGTCGTTCCAGACACTTATGAATGAAGTTCCTCAGACTCGCTTCAACTTGTACTTTAGTACTTTTGCTGAATTTGCAAGACCATTTTTTACTTCATTATGTCTTTTACTCAGTCATTATTTCTTATGCAGTTTTCAAGGTACATCGCGGCTTGCGCTGTTCACTAACTGGAAAGTTGGTGGGCTCAAATGGACTCGAACCATCGACCTTACGCTTATCAGGCGTACGCTCTAACCAGCTGAGCTATGAGCCCTTGTGAACAAGAGGGTACAGACCCTGGAGATTGAATAGTGAGTTAGCAAAAACAATTGTCATCTTGCGATGATCGACCTGAACTCTGTTGAATCGTTATTCAACATATTCTCCTTAGAAAGGAGGTGATCCAGCCGCACCTTCCGATACGGCTACCTTGTTACGACTTCACCCCAATTATCGGTCCCACCTTCGGCAGCGTCCCCCTTGCGGTTAGACTACTGACTTCGGGTGTTACTGACTCTCATGGTGTGACGGGCGGTGTGTACAAGGCCCGAGAACGTATTCACGGCAGTATGCTGACCTGCCATTACTAGCAATTCCGGCTTCATGCAGGCGAGTTGCAGCCTGCAATCCGAACTGAGACTACATTTGGGGATTTGCTTCGCCTCGCGACGTCGCTGCTCTCTGTTGTAGCCATTGTAGTACGTGTGTAGCCCAGGATATAAGGGGCATGATGATTTGACGTCATCCCCACCTTCCTCCGTTTTATCAACGGCAGTCTCGCCTGAGTGCCCAACTAAATGATGGCAACTGGCAATAGGGGTTGCGCTCGTTGCGGGACTTAACCCAACATCTCACGACACGAGCTGACGACAACCATGCACCACCTGTCTCCTTGTCCCCGAAGGGAATTATGTATCTCTACATCGTTCAAGGGATGTCAAACCCTGGTAAGGTTCTTCGCGTTGCGTCGAATTAAACCACATACTCCACTGCTTGTGCGGGCCCCCGTCAATTCCTTTGAGTTTCAACCTTGCGGCCGTACTCCCCAGGTGGATTACTTATTGTGTTAACTCCGGCACAGAAGGGGTCGATACCTCCTACACCTAGTAATCATCGTTTACGGCGTGGACTACCAGGGTATCTAATCCTGTTTGCTACCCACGCTTTCGCGCCTCAGCGTCAGTTACTGTCCAGATAGCCGCCTTCGCCACTGGTGTTCCTCCTAATATCTGCGCATTTTACCGCTACACTAGGAATTCCACTATCCTCTCCAGCACTCAAGACCAACAGTATCAGATGCAGTTCCCGAGTTAAGCTCGGGGATTTCACATCTGACTTATCAGCCCGCCTGCACGCCCTTTACACCCAGTAAATCCGGATAACGCTCGCCACCTACGTATTACCGCGGCTGCTGGCACGTAGTTAGCCGTGGCTTGTTTTTCAGGTACCGTCATTTGTTTCTTCCCTGATCAAAGAAGTTTACAACCCGAAGGCCTTCATACTTCACGCGGCGTTGCTGGGTCAGGCTTTCGCCCATTGCCCAATATTCCCCACTGCTGCCTCCCGTAGGAGTCTGGGCCGTGTCTCAGTCCCAATGTGGCCGATCAACCTCTCAGTTCGGCTACCGATCGTCGCCTTGGTGGGCCGTTACCTCACCAACTAGCTAATCGGACGCGAGTCCATCTTTCACCGGATTTCTCCTTTAATCGCTCTGAGATGCCTCAATGCGATGTCATGCGCCATTAGCAACGGTTTCCCGTTGTTATTCCACTGTGAAAGGCAGGTTCCTCACGCGTTACTCACCCGTCCGCCACTAAGCTTTAATTCTGTGCAAGCACTTCCTCAAAGCTCCGTTCGACTTGCATGTGTTAAGCACGCCGCCAGCGTTCATCCTGAGCCAGGATCAAACTCTCAAATCAAAATTTGAGAGCCTTTTGGCTCTTAGTTTACTTATTTTTTACTCTAGAATTAACTAAAGTCCGTTTTTGCTTGTTTGTTCTTCACTATTCAATTTTCAAGGTCCGTTCCTTGCTCTCGCAAGGCGCTCATCTATAATAACCCTTCTCGTCTTCCTTGTCAACACTTTTTTCGCCCTTTTCTCCTCCATTTTTCCTTCCTTCCGTGCGTTTCATGTTTTCCTATAATTCGCAATACTTGTCACTAATCGCTCAAAGTTAGGTTGCTTTTAATAATCAACTTTTCTTCCAGTTCATTGTCCTTCTTTCGCTGTCTTGTCCTAATAAAAAACCGGCTACTTTTGAGTGAACCGGTTTGAAAAACTTTATTGCCAACTGCGGGTTGTAATTACATCAGCTCCCGTATCGCATATATTTTGTACAACTACTTCATGCAATTTTATAGGTAAATGAAGCTTGACCTTTTGCAGTGCTTTCACCACTTCATTCATTTCTGCTTTAGGAATCGGTTTGGAGGTTTTTACTGGGCAACGATGCACCTGAGAGTCTTCCACCTCCACGGTAGCTGTAACCATTCTCGTCGGAGCAACTACTTCACTGCGACCGTAGGCATCACCTCGGGGGCAGGAATTTCCACTTACTTTTAAAGACTTAGGATCAATTTCCGGATGAATCCCATTATCTTCCACGCCATCTACGAGCAATCTACATCCTTGAGGGCATACTATACATGTTATTTCACGCATTTTTTACCTCCTTGCCGCTGGCATCTTTAGCTTCGAGCTGTAAACTTAGTGTTCCATCGGCTTGCTCAAGTTGACACCCTGAAACCGAAATATTTGCCATCTCGCCTGGCACTAAACGTTGTTTCTTAAATCTGGCAATCTCTTGGCCGTTAGAACGCAGCACTACTTCGACTGGCTGCTTATACTGCTTTCTGACACGGAAAAAGATTTTCTGTGGTTTATTTATATTTTGACGTCTCAAGTGTTGAGGAACGGTATAGCCAAAATTTGCATCGGGCTGCAAAATGACAATATCGGTTTGGCTTTCGGGCGCATCCGCATTTTTCTTGTGTTTTGCCGCAAAAACATATTCCGCCGCTGCTGTGCCGGCACGTTCGCTTTCTTCTGTAACAAAGTCAACTAGATCATGCACGTGAACAACGTTACCGCAAGCGAAAATTCCGGATACTGATGTTTCCATGTTTTCGTAAACAATTGCGCCTTTGGTTCGTCGATCCATATTTATACCAGCTCCGCGCGTCAGCTCGTTTTCCGGAATCAGTCCGACACTTAGCAGAATGGTATCGCAGTCAAAATCTTTTTCCGTTCCGGGAATCGGCGCACCAGCGGAGTCTAACTTGGCTATTGTTGCTCCCTCGACTCGCTTTTTTCCCCTAATATCTATTATTGTGTGACCTAGGTAAAGAGGAATGTTGAAATCTTCCAGGCATTGTACAATGTTTCTTTGTAGGCCGCCCGGATGTTGCATAACTTCAACGCAGGCCAATACTTCTGCACCGGACCAGCTCATGCGCCGAGCCATAATCAAGCCTATATCGCCAGAACCTAGTATTAATATTCGTTTACCGACTTTATGACCGGCAATATTTATATAGTACTGTGCCGTCCCGGCAGTGAAAATGCCTGCTGGGCGAGTTCCTGGTAAAGCAATAGCTCCTCTGGCGCGTTCACGGCAGCCCATGGAAAGAATAATCGCTTCGCCATGAATGAAAAAGTATCCATTCGGGTTGGTCGCTTCAATCATTTTTTCCGGGTGTACTCGGATAACCATAGTATCGATCAGCACATCAATCGGATAATTTTCCAGCTCAGCAATAAAGCGGCCGGCATATTCAGGTCCGGTCAGTTCTTCTCTGAAGTGATGAAGCCCGAATCCATTATGGATACATTGGTTAAGGATGCCACCTAGGCAAATATCACGTTCAATTATGAGTATGTGCTCTAAGCCCGCTTTGGCTCCGGCTATCGCTGCTGCCAGTCCGGCAGGGCCGCCACCGACTACCACCAGTTGATATTTATCTGCTGGAGATTTAATGTATCTACTCATACCTGCCCTCCCGTCTTTCGTCCAATAAAATATATGTACCTGATTTATCTTGACAAATATTTTCGGGGCGACAGTTATAGTGTTTTGCTAATATCTCGACAATTTTGGGTGAGCAAAATCCGCCTTGGCAGCGGCCTAAACCAGAACCGCACCTACGTTTGATCCCGTCTAAACTTACCGGCGGGATTAGGCTTTTTAAGGCGGCTCGTATTTCGCCTTCTGTTATGGTTTCACAGCGGCAAATCACCCGTCCGTATGCAGCATCGCTAGAGATTTGTTCAGCACGTTGTTCAGGGGAAAGATGCTTAAAGCGAACGACCTTTCTGCCTCCCTGCCAAGATCCCTTTTTCTCAGATTTAAATCCGGCCAGTTTAAGTTTGTCAATTGCCAGTAGTGCTAATGCCGGAGCTGATGTCAGTCCAGGCGATTGAATGCCGGCAACGTCAAGGAAATTTTCCGCCGCAAATTCAACAACAAAATCTTTTCGATCACAATTAGCTCTAACTCCGGCAAAATTACGTATATTAGACAGCAAATCTAAATTCGGGACAGTTTTTTTCGCTAACGTAGCAACGAATTGGAGTCCGGCCCTTGTATTGGAAGTGTCCTCCGGGTCTTGAACTACCTCGGCATTAGGCCCAACAATGGTATTCCCATGCATAGTTATCGAAACAAGGACGCCTTTACCTTTTTCATTGGGACATTGAAATAAAACGTGGTTTATATTTACCGATGTATGTGTATCTAGTAAATAGTATTCCCCTTTGGTCGGCGTTATTTTAAACGTCGGCTTGGCGACAAGTTGATGAATTTCCGCCGCATGGACGCCAGCACAGTTTATAACGAAACGTGATGTCAGTTCATCATCATGCTCGGTTCTTATGCTGTAACCAGAAGTTTGTGGCAGTGGCTTTATTGAAATTACTTTAGTATTAAACTTGAAATGGACGCCGTTGCGTGCCGCTACTTCGGCCAGCGCCAGGGCCATTTCCCATGGATTAACCACGCCTGCACTAGGGGCGAACAATCCAGCAATAACTTTATCTGAAACGTCAGGTTCCATTTTATGGATTTCTTCAGAACTGATTATTCGTTGATTCGGGACTCCGTTCGCTTCCCCTCTGGCTAACAATTCCTGCAGCTGTTCACATTCGGCCTGAGTAAATGCAAGCACGAGAGAACCACAGCGATTGTGCTCAACATCAAGTTCTCGGCAAAGTTCAAAAGAAAGTTTGTTACCTGTCACATTGGTGGCTGCCATTATTGTGCCAGGGCGTGGATCATATCCGGCGTGCAAAATTGCGCTGTTCGCACGGGTAGTTCCAACCGCCAAATCATTTTCTTTTTCTATGACTATGACATCACACTCATACTGACTCAAATAATAAGCTAAGGCACAACCGCATATACCTCCGCCTATAATAACGATATCATGCATAATTTTAATTGTTTCTCCCTATATAAAATTGCGGATAGCGAGGCCTCCCGCTATCCGCAACTAAGACCGTTAAATTATTTATTTTTTATTGCAGCTTGAGCCGCGGCCAAACGTGCGATCGGCACGCGGAACGGGGAGCAGGAAACATAGGTAAGTCCGGTTCTGTGACAGAAGTCAATCGAGGCCGGGTCACCACCATGTTCACCGCAAATTCCGATATTCATACCTGGGCGGGTTGCACGTCCACGTTCTGTTGCCATTTGAATCAGTTGACCTACACCACGTTGGTCAAGTGAAGCAGTAGGATCGATTTCAAGGATTTTGGCGTTATAATAATCATCCAAAATTCTGCCAGCATCATCGCGGCTAAGGCCGAATGTCATCTGAGTCAAATCGTTTGTACCGAAGCTGAAGAATTCGGCTTCCTGCGCAATTTCATCTGCCAACAATGCCGCGCGCGGAATCTCAATCATCGTGCCAACTTCGTATTTAACCGATTTGCCGGTTTCATTGAAAATTGTTTCAGCTGTACTGCTAATGATGTTCTTGACAAACTTAAGTTCCTTGAGATCAAAGACAAGCGGAACCATGATTTCAGGAATGACTTTTAATCCTTCAGCTTGTACTTTTAATGCGGCTTCTATAATGGCTCTGGTCTGCATGGCGGCAATTTCAGGATATGACACAGCCAATCGGCATCCACGATGGCCCATCATCGGGTTCATCTCATGCAAACGATTAATCAGGTCAGTCAGATGTGCCGTTTCCATATTTAAGGACTTGGCCAGGTGTTCGATTTCTGACGGCTCGGTCGGTAGGAATTCATGTAGCGGGGGATCAAGTAAGCGAATAGTTACCGGGCAGCCTTCCATGGCTTTGAATATTTCATAAAAGTCTTGTCGTTGGATCGGCAACAACTCGGCCAAAGCTTTTTCACGAGCTTCAAGCGTTTCCGATACAATCATTTTACGGAAAGCAAAAATGCGGTCTTCGCCGAAGAACATATGTTCGGTACGGGTCAAACCAATTCCTTGTGCACCCAAGGAACGGGCAGTTTTTGCATCTTTGCCAGAATCAGCGTTAGCCAAAACTTTTAAGCGACGAATTTCATCAGCCCACCCCATAATAATTTCGAAATCTCCGGAAATTTTGGCTTCCGTAGTCGGGATCTGTTCGCCATAAACATAACCGGTGGAACCGTCAAAAGCCATCCAGTCGCCTTTATTATAACGGCGGCCGTTTTTGTCTACCAAGTAGTGATCTTTTTCATTGATAATCACTTCAGAGCATCCGGATACGCAGCATTTTCCCATACCACGCGCAACAACAGCAGCATGTGATGTCATACCGCCGCGGCCGGTAAGAATGCCTTGGGCGTAAACCATACCTTCGATATCTTCCGGTGATGTCTCCAAACGTACCAGAACGGCTTTTTCACCTGTAGCTTGGACGAATTCGCTAAGTTCCTTTGCTTCGAAGAAAATTTTGCCGCAAGCTGATCCTGGTGAGGCCGGCAGTCCTTTGGCAATAGGTGTAGCAGCCTTCAAAGCTTCACTGTCAAAGCCGGGGTGTAGTAGTGCATCCAATGACTTCGGTTCTATCTTTAGCAAAGCTTCTTCTTTGGAAATCAGGCCTTCTTTGACCATATCAACCGCAATTTTCAGGGCTGCGGCGGCTGTACGTTTTCCGTTTCTGGTCTGAAGCATGAACAGTTTGCCACGCTCAATGGTAAATTCCATATCTTGCATGTCGCAGTAGTGCTTTTCCAAATCATGAGCAATTTTCTGGAATTGGTCATAAACTTCCGGCATTACTTCATGCAATTTTTGAATGTCAACAGGCGTACGAATACCTGCAACTACGTCTTCGCCTTGAGCGTTCATCAAAAATTCACCGTAGAGTTTATTTTCGCCGGTGGCTGGGTTGCGGGTGAAGGCAACACCTGTACCGGAGGTCTCGCCCATGTTACCATAGACCATCTCTTGTATATTAACAGCCGTACCCCAAGAAGAAGGGATATTATTTAAGCGGCGATAAACGATAGCACGTTCGTTATTCCAAGAACGGAATACCGCTTTCACCGCCTCCATGAGTTGAACTTTCGGATCTTGTGGGAAATCTTCCCCTTTCAAACGCTTATAGGTTTTCTTGAAGCGATCGACTACTTCAATCATATTGTCAGCGTTTAAATCGGTATCGAGCTTTGCCCCGACTGCTTCTTTAACTGCGTCCATTTCAGCTTCAAAGTTGTTCTTATCAATGCCCATGACAACGTCAGCAAACATGGTAATAAAACGGCGATAGCTGTCGTTGGCAAAACGCGGATTTCCAGTTAATTTGCCAAGCCCAAGTACGACTTCATCATTCAAACCAAGGTTAAGGATAGTATCCATCATTCCAGGCATGGAAGCGCGAGCGCCAGAGCGCACAGATACCAAATAGGGATTGGTAGGATCGCCCAGTTTCTTTCCGATTTTATTTTCAACAAAAGCGAGTGTGTCAAAAATCTCTTTTTCAATTTCCGGGGCAATCGTTTCGTTGTCTTCATAGTAGCGCATGCAGGCCTCTGTCGTAATGGTAAAGCCGCGTGGAACCGGCATGCCCAATCCGGTCATCTCTGCCAGGTTGGCACCTTTGCCGCCCAGCAATTCTCGCATGGAAGCATTACCTTCCGAGAACAAATAGACATACTTTGTCATGTCTCCTCCTTCTTCTCAGGTTTGTCCTGAGTGACAATACATTTGGTTCTATATTCATAATCCGTAAGTCGGGCTATGATCAAAATGTAAACTTATCGGCAAAGTATGCCGTCAGCTCGGCGATTGGAAGGCGGACCTGTTCCATGCTGTCTCTTTCTCTTACGGTTACACAGTTGTCATTCACTGAATCAAAATCGTAAGTAACGCAGTACGGGGTTCCGATCTCGTCTTGTCGGCGATAACGTTTGCCTATTCCTTGGCGGTCGTCCAGCTCGCAATTTCCAATTTTGCTTAGCATCTCATACAGCGGTCTTGCCGCTTCGGTTAATTTGGCCGACAACGGTAGGACGGCTATTTTTACCGGAGCAAGTGCCGGATGGAATCGAAGCACGGTACGAATGTCTCCGCCGGCTAATGTTTCTTCGTCATAAGCCGCACACAAAAATGCCAAAGCAACTCGATCGGCCCCCAGCGAAGGTTCTACAACGTAAGGAATATATTTTTCATTTGTTTCGGGATCAAAATAGGTGAGGTCTTGGCGTGATGCTTCCATGTGTCGACCCAAATCATAGTTTGTGCGATCAGCAATTCCCCACAGTTCACCCCATCCAAACGGGAAGAGGAATTCAATATCGGTTGTCGCCTTCGAATAAAACGATAATTCTTCAGGACGGTGATCACGTAATCTAAGTTCAGTTTCAGCTATGCCCAAAGTTTTCAGCCAGTTATAGCAAAAATCTTTCCAATAATGGAACCAGTCCAAATCAGTATCCGGATTGCAAAAGAATTCCAGTTCCATCTGCTCAAATTCACGGGTGCGGAAAGTAAAATTACCGGGAGTAATTTCGTTTCGGAAGGATTTCCCCACCTGGCAAATTCCGAACGGCAATTTTTTGCGGCTCGTCCTCTGTACATTGCGGAAATTGACAAAAATACCTTGTGCCGTCTCCGGACGCAAATAGAGTTCTGATTTGTTGTCTTCTGTGACCCCTTGGAAGGTTTTGAACATCAAATTAAATTTGCGTATCTCGGTATAATCAGTTTTTCCGCAGGCAGGACATGGTATTGCTTTTTCATTTATGTAGTTCGTAAGTTGTTCGTTCGTCCAGCCGTTCACATCAACGTCCTGTCCGTTGGCGTGAGCCCACTGTTCAATAAGTTGATCGGCACGATGTCTTGATTTGCAACTTTTGCAATCAATCAGCGGATCGCTAAAACCGCCGACGTGGCCGGAAGTAACCCAAACCTGAGGATTCATCAGAATCGCACAATCTACTCCCACATTATACGGACTTTCACGAACAAACTTTTGCCACCAAGCATTTTTGACATTATTCTTCAGCTCGACCCCAAGCGGTCCGTAGTCCCACGCGTTGGCTAAGCCTCCGTATATTTCTGAGCCCGGATAGACGAAGCCGCGGTTCTTGGCTAGAGCTACTATTTTTTCCATCGTCTTTTCAGCCGGCATCTCTAGTCCTCCGTTTCATCTTCCGTAGTGTCGTTTTCAGCTCCGTCGTTTTGCCCTTTTTTGTTTTCAGGCAAATCTTCTTGTTCGTCATCAGAAAATTCTGTATCATCATGATTATTAGTTGCGGAATCGGCAGTTTCGCTATGGCGAGTGGCAGTAGCTTCGATCGGATTGTCATCTTCACCATCCATACTTTGTTCATCAGCGGCAAACACATCGGCCGTCGACATGTCATCATTTGCTTCAGCCTGCTCACGTTCATTTTGCAAAGCTGCTTCCACATCAGGACGCAGATTGATATATGGCTCGACGATATCTGGTACGGCAACTACCGTCCCGGCCGCCAATTCTTCACAAGCCATAGTTACCAAGCTGGGTGAGTCCGATTCAGCCATCGGCTGTGCTCCAGCAACTAATTGGCGGGTGCGTTTAGCTATCGCAATAGCTAATGTATATCTGTTTTCTACCCGCGGCAACAATTTTTCTAACGGTGGTTTAACTAACATGAATTGCCTCCTTGCAAAACAATACAAAATCTCAGATTAAGTCTATCATAACTAATTCATTCTAACGGTTAAGAATAATTTCTTCAATACCTTTCTGGCGTTCAGTACGGTGTTTCTCCGCTTCTATGATGTTCAAAATAAGTTGTGCTGTCGTCCGTACTTCGTGATTGACAAGAATATATTTGAATTTGCCGGCTTCAGCAATTTCATCTGTTGACTTGGCCATGCGCTTTTCCACCACTTCCGGTGATTCGGTAGCGCGGCCAACCAAGCGTCGACGTAATTCCGTCAATGATGGCGGTAATAGAAATATGCTTATTGCGTCAGGATAGTTACGAATCGTAGTCAACGACCCTGGTACAGTTACATCCATGATTACATCTATACCTGCTCGCATCTTTTCTTCGATCGGGCGTAACGGGGTCCCGTAATAATGTTCACAATAGCAGTCATGTTCCAAGATCTCCCCGTCAGCTAGCATTTGCTCGAAATTGGTTTTTGATCGAAAATAATAGGACACGCCCTCAATTTCGCCAAGGCGAGGTGCTCTGGTAGTAACCGATACTGAATGCACCAAATTGCGGCACAACTCTTTGGCCGCCGCTATTACTGTTCCTTTGCCTACGCCAGATGGCCCCGATACACAAATCAATAACCCCTGTTGTTTCAGTTCCAATTCCATAACTACTCGGATTCCTTTTGTTTGTTAAGTTCTTCGGTCAGTTCTTCTATTTCTAACGCCGACAAGACAATATGATCACTGTCCATAACAATAACGGCTTTAGTTTTTCGGCCAGCGGTGGCGTCAATCAGCGCGCCTCGGTCTTTCGCATCTTGAACCATTCGTTTAACCGGCGCCGCTTCCGGTGAAACTACAGCAATAATTCTGTCTTTACCTACCAAATTATTGAAACCGATTCTGATAAAATCCATTTTCTTTTCCTATCATTCAACCATCAGTTTATTCAATATTTTGTATCTGTTCGCGTAACTTCTCATTTATGCATTTCATGTCCACTACTACGCCGGTGACTTCTGCGTCGTTAGCTTTTGAACCAGTGGTATTAATTTCACGGTTAATTTCTTGGACAATAAAATCCAATTTTTTTCCGACTGCTTTGTCTGAATTCAAAGTGTGGCGCAGCAAATCGAAGTGGCTGGCTAAGCGGGTCATTTCTTCGCTTACATCAATTTTATCGGCATAAATAGCTGCCTCCATAGTAATCCGAGTTTCATCTATTGACCGGTCAGAAATAAGCTCTTGCAATTTTTCCTTGAGGCGGCAGTAATATGCCTCCAAAACAGCCGGCATGCGTGAGGCGATGTAACGACGCTTAGTTTCTAATTGATCGACATAGTTCAAAAGTTCACTTGTGAGCCGCTCGCCTTCAATTTGCTTAACCCTTATCAGGTTTTCTAAAGCCGCATCAGTTGCTTCATCGAGCAAACCGCCAACCATATCAAGATCAAGTTCATTTTCTTGAATTTTAAAAACACCGTCAACACGTAGCAAATCTCTTATACCGAACTCGCATGGCATAGACAAGGCATTGCTCATTAAATTAACGGCATTCACATAAGCGGCAGCCAAATTAAGGTTGGGGACTACTTCAACGGCAGTTTCACGGTTGTCAATAAATTGGACGTATACTTCTATCTTTCCGCGATCTATAGCGGCCGATATTTTCCGGCGCAAAGCAGGTTCCAGAGGCAGCAACAGACGAGGCATGCGCACATTTATATCACAGTAACGATTATTAACAGATTTAATATCAACTTGCAGGCTGCAACCGGCAGAATCAACTTTGCCAGTCCCAAATCCGGTCATACTCTTCGGCATATATACCTCCACGTGGTAAATAATTATATCACATTGCACAAGAAAATAAACAAAAAAGTGCGCTATGCGGCATAAAATGTCTTAACAAACCTCATTTTGAACATAGTTTGGTAAATTACCGCCAATTGCTTCACCCGCATGGTAAAGAGCATTTGATCCAAACAGTTTGCGCAATTTATACCATGTTTGTGTCAGGTCGGCTTTGCCTCGCATGTTACATCCAATATTATCAATTTTACCTGTGCCTGCTTGAATTTTCTTGAATGTGCTTATTCCGATAGTAACAGCTCTAACTCCGTCTCCCGGCACACCGCCTTCTTTTTGCAGCAGCTGTACATAGCTTCGTTCTAATGCAAAATAGCTGTTTAACGGCTCCAATAAATTTGCTGTATAGCGCCTTGCTTTCAGGTCAACGAATTTAACGATTATTTCTATGCTGCTGCCGCCGATTTCGCTGCGGTGCAATTGTCCGACTATATCTTTCAATAGGAATTGGATCACCCGGCGTATTTCATTTATCGAATGTAAATCTTTACGGCAAGTTATGCCGTGGCTTAAACTTAAGCTCTGTCGGCGTTCGTAGGAACTTATAACAGGTGATGTGTCAACTCCATTGGCCCATCGCCAAAGTACCGTGCCGTTTTTTCCCAACACTGCTGCACAAAAATCGTAATTCATACCTGCTAAATCCATAATTGTTTTAACGGCATATTTTGCCAGTTTCTCTCTTGTTGCTTTGCCGCAGCCGAACATGTGCGTTAAGTCAAGCGGCAGAATCTCTCTTTGCCAAGTCTCGCTGTCTATAATCTTTATTCCGTTCCTTTTGGCAAGCTTGCTTCCCATTTTGGCCAAAAACTTATTATGTGCCACCCCAATGGATACGTTTAACCCGAGTTCGGCCTTTATTGTATTTTTGATTTGGATAGCTAAATTTACAGCAGTTGCCCAGCTGTCTACCATGAATGTTACATCTATCCAGCATTCGTCAGGGCCAAACGGCTCCACTTTGTCACTATAGCGTTCATATATTTCTTTTGCCATTTTAGAGTATTTTTTGTATAGCTCGTAATGCGGTGATATTATCCTCAAGTCGCGGCATTTGGAGTTAGCTTCAGATATAGTTTCAGCTGTCTTTATACCGTATCTCATGGCTTCATCCGACTTGGCCAGAACTATTCCGTGGCGTTCGGCAACACTGCCGCATACAGCTACCGGTCGACCTCTTAAATCTGATCTATACAATAATTCAACTGATGCAAAAAAACTGTTCATATCACTGTGTAAAATCCACCTCATAAAAGCCTCCCAATTGACATTTATTCGCTTTGCGAGTAGTCTTATATGCACAAACGTTCTTGTTGATTTGAATTATAGCGCACATTCGTGCATTGTCAAGAGGAGGCTGTATGACTTTCGGAGAGAAGTTACGTGAACTGCGTCGCTTAAATCATATTACTCAAGCAGAGCTTGCCGAGGAATTGAAAATAAGTTTAAGAGCTTTGGTTTATTATGAAAATAACCATAGATTTCCGCCCCGAGATACATTAGTTGCAATCGGTAATTTTTTTCATGTAAACGTTTCTTATCTGGTAGATGATCTCTGTAGTAATGATTCCGTCTCTTATGAAGTATTACCGCCATGTGAGTTGCTTGCTCAGGTAGGGTCACTTCTGTCCGGCGGAAGTCTCAATGAAGAAGATAAAGATAAATTTATTAAAGCACTAATTGATATACAAAATGATGCCGCTGCCAGAAAGCATCAAGCAGTTTCGTCCGACGAAGGCAAATCATGAGTTTACTTTCTTATATACGACAAACCGTGCAGGACTTGGTCGAAAAATCTGGCACGCGTAATCCGTTGGAATTAGCAGAAGCCGAAAATATTTTCGTTTCATTCAAAGATTTAGGATCACTCAAAGGATTTTTCGTCAACTTGGACGGTGAGCCAAACATTGTTATCAACATCGGACTGGATGAGCATTGGCACAAAACGGTTTTGGCACATGAACTAGGGCATGCCGTTTTACACTGCAAGCAAGCAATAAACCTGCCTTACTTGGACTACAAGTTGAGCGGAAGATCCACCAAGATAGAATACGAGGCCAATTTGTTTGCCGCTGATCTGCTCATCGATGACGAATCTATTTTGTCAGAACTGGTTTTCACTACGGACATCACCAGCCTTGCCGTCATTTTACATTGCCCGGCTGAATATGTGATGCTAAAGCTCAAACTTTTACGTACGGCCGGATACACGTTTAACCTGCCATTGGACATTGACAATAATTTTTTGGGGAAGTAACGATCAGCAATTCGCGATTTTCATTGCCAAACTTGCCATGTGCAGCCTTCGTTTTTAGGAATAAATCCGTTAGGCGCGGCGTGGCAGGTTACCATAAGGATTTGTCGGTCATCCGTATGGGCAATTTTTGCCAACAGTTTATACGCGGCACACATTCTCTCCTGGTCGTAATTTACAAACGGGTCATCCGCCAATATAGGCAATTCTCGATTTGTATCTAAGAAGTCTATTACCGCCAAACGCTGGGCAAGAAATATTTGGTCGTAAGTTCCGTTACTGAAAACTTCACTCGGCTTCATTATCAGGGAATCGTCAACATCAATTTTTGTGGCAAAATTGCGAGCAATATGTACTTGATCATAACGATTGGCGGTGAGATCACGAAGATATTTTCCAGCGGCCTCGCTTAATTTAGGCGAAAATTCGTTTTCGAAATGTTCAACGGCTTGGTCAAACCAAGCTGCTGCTTTGTTGAGACGAGCAATGCTTTGTTCCTTCAGTTCGATTTCCATCGCCAAATCTTTTTGTTGCCGCTTTAATTCTTCCATTTCGGCCAATTCGCTTTGGTAGTTTCGGAACTCAATCAATCGGCCTTCTGCCTCCTGCTGCATTTCTTTTATTTCTTGCCTTAAGCTGTCTTGTGCAATTTGCTCCATTTCTATATTTTTATTTAGATATTCAGATTGATGTATATCGTCAGATTTAAGAAAGCCCAACTCAAAATCAGCCTTAGCGGAATCATGGTCGGAAATTTCTTCCAATGTTTTTGTTTGAACAGCATCAATCTCTGATATTCGGTCAGCCAAATTTTCTCGTATTTTGCTGATATTGGGCAAAAAGTTTACCAGATCTACTTTAGCCAAAACTGTGCCATTCAAAGAGGCACTTAGATTATTCGCAGTTACTATATCCGTCAGTCTCTTCATAACTTGTTTCGCCAACTGTTCGTAGCTTTGCAGTCGATTCAGCAGATCGGTTAGGTATCGTATAACTTTTTCCAAGCTATATTGTATCGTGGCACTAGGCGCAGAATTATAAAATACGGTATCGACTGCTGAAGGATCCGATTTCAAGAGTCCAGATACAGCCTCGTTTGCAGCAACAGTATCCGGGTTCGCATCCAAGTTCGCATCCGGTTTAGGATCCGTTTTACTATCTGATTCAGCATCCGAGTTCGCATCCGGGTTCGCATCCGGCTTAGTATCCGGTTTCAGAAACGGCCCTGGTTCAGCCATTATAAATTGAGGATATTTTTCCCTTACTTGTACGAGCAATCCGGTTGCCGATTCAGCTACATCATTGTAATCAGCATCGGCTGTAGCAACGTCTGTCCGCATAATTTCCACGGCCTGTTTCTGTTGCATAAAATCGATCTGCCAAGCCTTTACATCGGCATCTTTGATATGGAAAAAGTCACAAAAGTTTTTTCCCCATACATCTATTTCCTGCATTTGCCTACGCAAAGCATCAATTTTTTCGCTCAGGCTATTAATCGAAGGCGAAAGTTTATAGTTTGACTCAGCAGTGGCTATTTGGACAGCCAGATCTTCGCCAAGTTCCTCGGCAGAATTTTTTTCAGCTTTCAAGGCACTTAGCACGGCCTTTTTTTCGCCGGCCATATTGATTTTTGTGGTAATATCTGCCGATCTGACTTTAATCTCCTGCTGGAGTTTAATCTGCTTACCGCGCAAGTCTTCTGCTTCAGCCTTCAAATAGTTTAAGCCGGATATTGAATCCGGATCGCTTATCGGTTTCGGCTCGGCAGGAGGGAAAATGCTACGGTGGATGAGAAGGCCCAGCCCAATTATCAAAGTCATGATCGCGGTAACGTAACCGGCCTGTTTAGCTACGGCATTTTGGAATAGCAATGTCGTAAGTAAAGTTAGAATAACTGCAATGGCAGAAAAGGCGAAGCCGGCAGACGATAAAAGTTTCAAACGGAAATTATAGCGTTGCAGGCGCAATTTTTGATCGTGCGTTCGTATACGCTGTTTCTCATCCAAGCGCGCTTCTTCGGCCACATACTTTTTTTCAGCAACTTCCACTTGGTGAGCGGCATTGGCGGCCAAGGCTTGGTATTGCAGCAATTCACTTTTGGTCGTTTCTATTTGGTCATATATGCGTTGCAAGTCAGTCTGAGTTGACTTTATTTCTTCTGCTTTGGTCAAGCTGCGGCGACGTAATTCAACTTGCCTTGTTTTTAAGTCAAGCAATTCACTAGTTTTCGCGGCAGAAGCTGCCAGTTTTTGATATTCATTCTGTTGCTCTGTATATTCATCCCAGGGCCATTTGCCAGCCTTATTCGGCTTAATCGCCCTTGCAGCCAATTGAGTTTCGGCTATATTTAATTTATTTCGCAAATCACTGAGACGTTGAGCAGCTTTTTTCAAGCTCCAAGCCTGCTCCTGTACTTTTTTCAACAGTTTTGGCAGTTCAGTTTTATAAAGCTGGTGGTTTGCCCCATCAATCCCGTTTTTTGCCAAATCCAAGCAACGATTTTCCCATGTTACCCTAAGTTCAGTGCATTCACTTAAATCTCTTTGGAGAGTAGACTTTTTCTGGGTTAAGGTTTGTAATTCGAGATATTTTTCACATTTTTTTTGCGAAGCCAGCAATTTCTGTTGCTTGGTCTCAACGGCGTCAATCACAGCTCGGTATTTTGCCTCACTTGCAGCTAAATCGGCTCTGCAAGCATTTTCTCGCTGCAAAACTGCGGCATTCGCCTCCGCTTCATTTTGCAGAACTTCTAATGAGCGGGTATTTTTGCCGCGGGTAGCCTGTTTTATCGCTTCACGTATATTATTTTTTATAGTTTGAGTGTCGAATTCTCTAGTCGGTTTTCCTAAAATTGCCAATAATCGGTAATACACCGCATTATCGCGATCTTGAAAATAGCGTTCTGCCGGAGCTTGCCCAATGTATGTTGTCGCATTAAACTCATCCGGTGTAAATCCTAGCAAGACTTCACCGACTTGTTTTTGACTTTTGGTTATGCGGAGTATTTCCTCTCCCGTATTTTCGTTAAAAAGTCTTATCTTGTCATCGCTTTTTCGTTCTCCGAAGATTCTTTCCAAACGCATCAATTTTTCGCGGTGTTCAAAGATTATGTATCCTCCCCAAGTTCCGCCGATCCACGGCCGGTATCGTTCACGTGAATTGCTGATATCACGGTTTTTTTTATCACCCAACCCATAAAAAATCGCACGAATAAATGCTAATAACGTTGACTTGCCACGTTCATTGGAAGCATAAAGAACCTGCATACCTGGATGTAAATCTATTGTTGTGTCCACAAGCTTGCCAAAGCCGTAAACATGAATTTGTCGAAACTTCATATGCGCCTCATTATGTAAAATTTAACATTTCGGATGTCAGGCCTTTGTTTCGTGCATAATTTGCAACAAGACCTGTAACGCCGCCTGCAACTCATGTTTTTGATGCGGATCGGTGCAAATGCTTATTTCCTGCCAAGCAGCAGCCGCCACTAAGCCGCGCAACGAAAACTCCTTTTTCAGCTCAATCAGATCAATCTTAGCCTCAGTCTCGTCATACACGGTTAAATCGTAAAAATTTTGCTGTAGTTCCGCCACCAACATAGCCCAAGTCCAGCTTAGCTCCGAGGGTAGCTCACCGCTTAAGTGCAGCCGATAAAAATTGTCGGCCGGCTTTGCATCATCGCGTCGTATAGCTTCCATCACGGTGTTGACATTGGCTTGCAGTGATGTCGACCAGTTCACCATCAAACTAGAATCATAAAATTCATGCTCAGCCAAGGCATGGAATTCAATGGTCGGTTTTTCCTCGTAAGGCAAGGTTACAACGTCAGCTCCGCGCGGTCCTTGTTCATCAAAACCTGTGCCGTAAAGGCAGCCGGAATAGGCAGCAAGCGCGCAAGTCGACAATTCCAGTATCCGTGGTTTATGAATGTGTCCCAGTGCCAAGTAAGATAACTTGGTTGCTGCCAATTGTGTTTCAGTAAGCGGATTATAATAAGACCGGCCTCCAGGAACCACTACTTCCCCATGCAGCATTCCTACGGATGTTCGAGTGACCAGCTCAGGATGAGCAAGTTCGTCGCACCAATCTACATACGTACCGGAAGGGAGCATGGTGTCGCTTTGCCGTTCGGAAGTAAAGCTCCGCCCCCAAACCGTTAAATTCAAGGCCGGAAGATCAAGTGCCGTCCATTCACCCGGAAAAATGAAAACATTTTCCGGCCATTTCAGGCGTCGATAAGGGGAAAGATCCGTAAGTGGATCATGATTGCCGGCTACTATCAACACAGGGTAAGGCAAATCAGCGAATGAATCGCTTATATATCTAAGTTCAGCTGGCGTTAAACGGCCGATTTCCAAGATGTCGCCGACAAGAAGCAGCAGATCAGCCTGCTGTTCAACCACTAGATTAAGCAAATTTTTAAAAACGCGGAAGCCGGATTGACGTTGTTCGTTATAAACGCTGACTGTTCTTATGCCGTAATTCGAGGTAGCAGAAGAAGCCGTCAGTTTACCACCACGTCCTCGGCCTAAGTGCAGATCCGCCGCATGTACCAAACGTATCGGTTCGCTCGGTTTTCTTTGATGTGTTGCTAAGTCATATTTAACGTATTTCATTGTTTCAGCTTACCATATTTCACCGATTTTTAGCTAATAATTTTATATTTCGGATACAAAACAGGCCGAGGAATAACTTCCGCGGCCTGCTCATATATACCCGGTTACCCGGCAATCTGTTGCCAGATTTCATACTACTTCTTGATAGATTATTTCTTGTGCGCGTCCATGTATTTGATCAAATCAACAACGCGGTTTGAATAACCCCACTCATTGTCATACCAAGAAACGATCTTGAAGAAACGCTTTTCACCTTTGAGGTTGTTTTGCAGGGTAGCTAATGAGTCATAAATAGAGCTGTTAATGTTGTGAATGATATCGGTAGATACCAAGTTCTCTTCAGTTACTGCCAAAACGCCCTTCATGTAAGTTGCAGCAGCTTCTTTCATCAGCTTGTCAATTTCTTCGATGCTGGTATCGCGCTCAGAACGGAAGGTGAGATCAACTACTGAACCGGTGGGAGTAGGCACACGGAAGCTCATGCCGGTCAACTTACCCTTGGTGGTAGGAAGAACCTCGCCAACGGCCTTGGCAGCACCGGTGGTTGACGGAATAATATTGATAGCGGCAGCACGGCCACCACGCCAGTCTTTTTTGGACGGGCCATCAACTACCTTTTGAGTAGCAGTGTAGGAATGGATGGTTGTCATCAAACCGGTTTCAATACCAATACCTGATTTTAACAGGACGTGTACCAGCGGAGCCAAGCAGTTGGTTGTGCAAGAGGCGTTGGAAACTACATCGTGTTCAGCAGGATTGTACTCTTCGTGGTTAACACCCATAACCAATGTCTTTACGCCACCCTTACCAGGAGCGGAAATAATTACTTTCTTAGCACCTGCTTCCAAATGTTTGGCAGCATCTTCCTTTTTTGTAAACAAACCGGTGGACTCGATAACATAATCTACGCCCAATTTGCCCCAGGGCAAATCCGCCGGATTACGTTGAGCTAAAATGCACTTGGTTTCATGGCCGTTAACAACAATGATGTCGTCACTTTCCAGCTCAGGTGAGCTCTTCTTTGTAGAAATCGCATGGCGGAAATGGCCTTGAACTGAGTCGTACTTGATTTGATAAGCAAAGTAATCCGCATCAGTGGAAACATCGGCAACCGCAACCACTTCAATTTCTCCCAGCAAATCACGATCACAAATCGCGCTGTAAACCATACGACCAATACGTCCAAAACCGTTAATACCAACTTTAATAGCCATATACTTGCCTCCTTAAAAATTACAATATCTGCCCTGTGTTAAGCAATATTTATGTCTATATAATAGTATACTTATCCGGGCAATTCAATAAACTTACCATCGCCAGCCTCAATTTAGGCAAAGCGACAATTTTTTTCTGGCCGTAATCTAAAAAACGCAGCACTTTGACAATGGCAAGCCCGCTAATCTTTTGGCATAAAAAATGTACCGCCCTCCCCAAGTTTTTAAATTAACTTGGGGAGAAACGATACAAAATTCACACCACTAAACGAAATTAGGTAATTCGCCAAGTTTTGTACTCGGCCTCATTAGTCTTATTTGTGCTTACGAATTTCAGCTTTCATGAAGTCCACCGAATAGCCTCGCAATGTTCCTCGGTAAAGAGTTCCGTTAGCACTGATTTGAGTGCGGGTCAGATAACCAGCATAGTAAACACCATCCACTACTTGTTCATAATACTGATGCGGACATCTGTTCACCGGGTCAACAAAGGAGAATTCGCCACTCTTGTGGTCAACCGGCTTACCCTCGAGAACCTGTATTTCCAGTTCCTCAAACTTATCGTTTATCTCGCTGAGGCGGATGCCTTGCGGGTCAACTTTTTTTGCATATGCTTTGGGGAGACCGAACGCCGCCGCAACCGTAGCCTTTGCCGCGTCACGATCCAATGGTTTTGGCAAAGCTGCTGATTCGCTACCAGACTTCACCACAGTTTCGCCATTTTCAACAGCTGACGAAACGGCCGGAGTTGAAGTTTTCAGTGGCTGAACAGCCCACACAATGCCAGCAACGGTTACAAATACAATCAGAGTTGAAAGTAAAGTCGTAATTATTTTTTTCATTTGTTGTCCTTTCACTTCTCTTCCTTAGGATCAGCCATAACACTACCTTTGCGATAACCGTCCAGATAACCACTGTACAGCGTTCCGTTATATCCAACTTCTCTCATCTCTAAGTATCCCGAATAGTACACATCGCCGATAACTTCACTATAAAAGTAACGTTGAGCCTTTCCACCCGGAACAACAACATTAAAATATCGTGTATCTACATATTCTGGGCCCGATCGAACCATTTCGACCAACTTAAGATCAGTTACCTTATTATTTGCTTCAGACAAATCGTAAGCTGAGACTGATCCGGCTATAGTTAAGGAGCACATAGCTAATGCTAAACCTATCCTAAAAAATTTTTTCATACTCTACCTCCAATCAATTACTTCTTCTGTCGATAAACTTCCTGAAGAACATTTTCAACCTTATAACCCCTCAGCTCTCCTCTATATAGAGCACCATTTCCGGCAATTTCAACTAACTTTAGTTCACCGGAATAATACACTCCGTCAATTACTTGTTCATAGTAATAAAGCGCATCAGTGGAACTCTTATCGACAAAGAAGAACATCCCTGAATAGGTGTCAATAGATTCGCCTTGTTTTGCCAGCGCATCTAAATTCTTTACTGCAGCTCTTACTTCTTCACGAGTAACCGCCTGATCATCGGCTGTCCGGTCGCCAGAAGCAAGAGGGAAGCTGTGCAATATTGATGTTTCTACCATCTGTTTGGTAAGCGGCTTAGGCTGTGTCCAGTATTCGGGTGGAATTGACAGGTCAACTGCAAAAATCAACCCATTGGCCAAAAGCATCAGTGCCGCAACCGTCGAAATAACCTTCGTAAAAAATTTCATACTCTTACCTCCTTTAAACAGTAATGTTACCTATGTCTGCAATACTCACTTAAGTGATAAAAATAATTTTAAATCTTTATTCAAATGTTCGCAACCAATCATTTTAAATAAAATCATTTTTTACCTACTAATAATATCCTATACTAAACGGCGACAAATATTTTTCTCTATAAATAAGGCCTACTATGTATTTGCCAAATAACATACAGTTTGGGCAGCAAACAAATAATTCATCTTTTCATACGGGAAACAGCAATTGATCGAGCGACCAGTAACTAATGAGCGACTAAAACCTGGGAATAAAACAAAGACTGCAATATACATTGCAGTCTTTGGTGCCCAGAGTCGGAATCGAACCAACGACACGAGGATTTTCAGTCCTCTGCTCTACCGACTGAGCTATCTGGGCAAAAATTGACTGACCCTGACGGATCAGTCATTGGCGACGCAGAAGGGGCTCGAACCCTCGACCTCCAGCGTGACAGGCTGGCATTCTAACCAACTGAACTACTGCGCCATTCTTGGTGGGAGTTACAGGGCTCGAACCTGTGACCCCTTGCTTGTAAGGCAAGTGCTCTCCCAGCTGAGCTAAACTCCCTAATCGTTAAGCGACAAAAGTAATTATAGCAATGGTTCTTTGCCTTGTCAATACCTTTATTGCATTTTCCGCGGATGATCACCACGTCGCTCGGAGTGGCCAGAGCAATAAAATGGCCTAAAAAAGGTAATGCCCATACATGTGGCATTACCTTTTTTGAACTTGGCGAATATATCGGCCTTTATTATATATCTACGGGTTGCAACATACGGCAACTTCGTAGGCTGTGATCTCATCAAAAGTGAACAGCGGCTCTACTTCAGTCACAAATTCATAATACGGGCGGCAATATAACGGACGTGATAACGCCAGACGGTAAGCTTCCTGAGCCGGCAAGTACTGCGGTGCGCAAGAAAGGAAACGGTATCCATTAATCGCCGGATAGTATTCTACCCAGTGTATATTCCCGTCAAGATCAAGGTAGTAGGCATACAGCGACTCCGTTTTATTTAAAGTAGGCTGGATCACTCTCAAGTCAAAATAGGCTGCCGTATCGGGGACATCATCTTTACCGACCGTATTTTTCTTGACTTTCACTTGGGCTTCGGCCGCCGCAGCAACATTACGGTCCTCGTGGCATTCACCTTTTTGAGCAACATAAACGACAGTACCGCTTAAAATCCGGCTAATCATATTTTGGTACTCAGCAGAGGCAAATTTTTCATTCAGTTCATAAATTTTCTTAGCAATTTCATTAAGCTCTGACCCTACTTTGATGCCAAGGGTGACCAAATCACCGCCAAAGTCGGCGTTTAAATCGGATTTAGCAAGGCTATGGTTTCTTTCCAACAGATCCATCATCTCATACGCGTCTTTGTTCAAAACGATTCCGGCATCTGTGCTATAAGTTGAACCCGGCACATACTCTCCGGCAGAATTTCGATCTGCCGTTTTAAAAGTGTAACTTTCGATTTTGACGACATTGGCATCAGCATAGGTTACTTCTTCTGGCTCGAAATACCATGCAAAGGCGGTTCCACCGGTCGTTCCTGCCATTAGCAGGATTGCTAATAATGCGCAAATTGTTTTTTTCATCTTGCCCTCCTTTTCCGGTCATAGTGACATGCATTTCGCTCATAATTTCTCGATACGAACATTTCGGCGTTTGTTTTTAAGGCTACCATATAGCCTTGGCCTAATCTTAGCACAATATAACGGGGCAAGCAATTACTTCAAATATTAATCTACATAGCCTTGCGGATTACGTTTTTGCCATCGCCAAGCATCTCTACACATGGCTGCTAGATCATATTTGGCCTGCCAGCCCCACAAACTTTTGGCTTTGCTAACATCCGCCCAGCAAGCAGCAACATCTCCGGCGCGGCGCGGCCCGATCTTTACCGGAAATTCCAGCTTATTCACCTTGCAAAAGGTATCAACTATTTCTTTAACGCTGTATGGCACACCGGTTCCGATATTCACGTAGTCTATACCTTTAGTTTGACCGACATATCGCACGGCCAAAGCATGTGCCTCCGCCAAGTCCATAATATGAATAAAGTCGCGCATACAGGTTCCGTCTTTGGTCGGATAATCATCACCGTAAATCACCAATTCCGGTAATTTTCCGATTGCCACTTGGGTTATATATGGCATGAGATTGTTCGGAATTCCGAATGGATCTTCGCCAAGTTTGCCCGAAGGATGGGCGCCGACCGGATTAAAGTAACGCAAAGCAATGATTCGTAAATTAGGATCGGCAATGGCCGCATCCTGTAAAATCTGCTCTAGCATTGACTTTGTCCAACCGTACGGATTGGTACAATTGCCGCGTTGCATCGTTTCCGTCAAAGGCATTTTATAATCTTGGCCGTAAACCGTTGCCGATGATGAAAAAATAAACTGTTCAACATGATATTCAGCCATTACATTCAGCAAGCTCAACACCGCTAGGATATTGTTTTTATAGTATAACAAAGGCTTTTTTACCGATTCATTTACTGATTTATAGCCAGCAAAATTGATCACGCAATCAGGCTTATCTTCTCGCATCACTGTGCGCAGAAAAGATTCGTCAGTAACATCGCCACGGCAGAAGTTCGGCTTTTGTCCGCTGACCGCTTCAATGCGTTCGATCACCTGCGGTGAACTGTTGCTAAAATTGTCCACTATTGTTACTTTATGGCCTTGCTCCATTAAATTAAGCGCGGTATGACTTCCTATATAACCGGCTCCCCCGGCTAACAAAATTTTCATCTTTTTTCCCTTAAATCCCAAATTCTAAAATTTAAACTACGGTTTCATATATTAAAAAGTTTTTTCGCATTGGCGGTGGTCGTCGCTGCAATCTGTTCCAGGGGACATTGCCTGATTTCTGCAACTTTCGCTCCGATTAACGGTATGTACGAAGGTTCATTCCTATGCCCACGATACGGAACCGGCGTTAAATATGGGCAATCTGTTTCCAAAAGCAAACGGTCGGACGGCACTGCAGCCACAACCGCCAGAGGTACTTTGGCATTTTTAAATGTAAGCGGGCCGTCTATGCCTAAGTAAAATCCCAACGCCAAAAATTTTTCAGCCATTTCAACACTACCGGAGTAGCAATGCAATACGCCGGGGATATCGCGTAAATATCCATCAACTTTGGCTTGACAAAGAAGTTCGTAGGTGTCGGCATGTGCCTCTCGGTCATGAATAACTACCGGCAAATCGAATTCGTAGGCCAGCCGAAGCTGAGCCGCAAAAGCCCTGCGCTGGCATTCCCGCGGCGAATTATCATAGTAGTAATCCAAGCCGATTTCACCAACCGCGACAATTCTCAATGCCACCGCATTTTTCAGCCAAGCACGCATCTGTTCTCGTGCGGAGTCGTTCCAGGTGGACGCATCATGAGGGTGGATACCGACAGCGGCATATTGCCGCAAATTTTCAGCTAACTCGATCGCTCTCAAGCTTGAAGGGAGATCATAACCGATTATATTCATGGTATTTACGCCGGCGAGTTTAGCCCGTGCGCAAGCCGTAGAAGCATCGTCCGCAAAGGCTTCGTCATTTAAGTGAGTGTGGGTATCGTACCATTCAACCGGATTCCGCCGGTTCAGGTCATCTGGTGCCGATTCGCCTAACCCTTTCTGTTCCGACGTCTGCATCAGCAGCATCAGCCTACCTCACTGCCGGCCGGTACATCACCGTCAACCGTGATCAAGCGGCAACCTCCATCGCCGGAGTCAGCGGCCAGAAGCATTCCGGCCGAAAGCACCCCGCGCAGCTTACGCGGTTTCAGATTGGTTACCACGACAACCTGCTTGCCGACCAATTCTTCCGGCTTGTAGTAAGCAGCAATACCGGAAACGATGGTTCTTTCTTCATCGCCCAAATCTATGGTTTCTTTCAGTAGTTTGTCCGCGCCAGCGACCCGCTCGCAGTTAATTACTTTGCCTACGCGTAATTTCACTTTGGTAAAATCGGCAAATTCAATCATCTGTACCCCAAGATGTTCAGTTTCCTTGAGATGAGTGGCCGACTTCTCATCTGTATCAGCAACGGTGTTTGCAACGGAATCAGTGGCTGTCGCTGAAGAATCGGTGGAGACGGTCTTTGCTTCAGCATCGGGAAGTAATGAATTTAGGTACTCAATTTCTGCATTTAAATCCAACCGCGGGAACAGCGGTTCGCAGGTAGAGAGCGGTTGCTCGGTCGCAAACAAGTCAAACCTATTCAGGCTCGAAAAAGCCTTTTGCGCCTCTGTCAAGTGCAAAGCTGCCTGCATTTTTTCAGCGGTCTCCGGCATAAATGGAGCAATATATATACTGACCAATCGCAGAACTTCACCTAAATTGCACAAAACCGCTGCCAGGCGTTCCTGCTTAGTCGGATCTTTAGCCAGCAGCCAAGGCATAGTCACATCTATGTATTTGTTAGCCTGCCCAATCAGACGCCAAACTTCCCCGAGTGCCAAACTGAATTGCATTTTATCCATATATGACACATAGCTTGCCGCAACTTCAGATGCCGTTTCTCGCAGTCGCTCATCTTCACTGTTAATGGAAGGTGTCGCCGGCGGCAGCTTACCAGCAAAATATTTGCAAATCATGGCTATCGTACGGCTCATCAAATTGCCCAAATCATTGGCCAAGTCGGAATTGATCCGAGTTATCAAGGCCTCATTAGAATATGAGCCGTCAGCTCCGAAGGGGACTTCTCGCAGCAGGAAATAGCGAATCGCATCAACCGTATAACGATTGCACAAAACCACGGGATCGACAATGTTTCCTTTGGATTTGGACATTTTACCTTCTTTAAACAAAATCCAGCCATGGCCGTATACTTGCTTGGGCAACGGCAAGTCCAGTGCCATCAACAAAGCCGGCCAAATTATTGTATGGAAACGCACAATTTCCTTACCAACCAAATGGACATCCGCCGGCCAAAATTTTTCAAACTTTGCGGTGTTTTCAGGATAGCCAAGTGCCGTTATGTAGTTGGAGAGAGCATCGATCCAAACATATACCACATGCTTAGGGTCAAAAGGAACTTTAATTCCCCAATCAAATGAAGTGCGCGAAATGGCCAAATCTTGCAAGCCGGGGCGCAGAAAATTGTTCAACATCTCATTGGCACGGCTTTCGGGTTGAACAAATTCAGGATGTTCTTCAAACAGTTTAATCAAGCGATCGTTGTATTTGGAAAGGCGGAAAAAATAGCTTTCTTCTTTTGTTTTGTGGACGGGACGACCGCAATCCGGGCAGCATCCATCTTTTAGCTGTGATTCGGTCCAAAAAGCTTCGCATGGGGTGCAATACCATCCTTCATACTCTGATTTGTAAATATCCCCTCGATCGTATAGTTTTTGAACAATGTATTTTACGCCGGCCATATGTTCGGCATCCGTTGTGCGAATAAATTTGTCGTACGAAATATTAAACAATTTCCATAGATCTTTGATGCCACTCACCAGTTCATCAACAAAGGCCTGAGGTGTTTTGCCGGCCGCTTCGGCTCGTTCTTGAATTTTTTCGCCGTGTTCGTCAGTTCCGGTCAAAAAAAACACATCATTGCCAGCCATACGTTTATATCTGGCCATCGCATCGGCCGCTACAGTCGAATAGCTGTGTCCGATATGTAAATTGCCGCTGGTATAGTAAATCGGGGTACTTATATAAAATTTTTTGCTCATTGCTTGCCTGCTTTCTGCAAATGCTTTTTATTTGCTGCGTAATACGTCGGCGCGCTCATACTTTTTCCGGTTCGCCGGCTAATTCGTCGGGAAGGCCGCTTACTCTGATGGATGCAATAACTTGAGCTTCTAAGGGGCGATCTTGATAATCGGTAGAAGTCTCGGCAATTTTATCAACGGTTTCCATACCATCGGTGACTTGGCCGAATGCAGCATATTGCCCGTCCAAGTGGGGAGCTGCCGCATGCATGATGAAGAACTGTGAGCCGGCTGAATCGGGGGACATAGCTCGCGCCATCGACAAAACGCCACGGCTATGGCGCAAGTCGTTGGCAAAGCCGTTGCGGCTGAACTCACCTTTAATGTGGTAGCCGGGTCCGCCCATACCGGTTCCGTCCGGGCAACCACCCTGGATCATGAAACCTTTTATGACACGATGAAAAATCAACCCGTCGTAAAAGCCTTTGTTAGCCAAATAGGCAAAATTTCGTACCGTGTTAGGTGCTTTTTCCGGGTATAATTCGGCGGTAATCGTAGAACCGTTTTGCATAGTTATTGTCGCGATTGTCATATCAGTTTTCCTTTCGTATCTTTCTTATGAGTTTATAACAAATGTACGGCCTTACACTTAGTGTTTGCCTTAATGTTTCCCTTAATGTTTGGCCAGAGCATGGAGCAATTCATCCTTCATTCGCCACAGGCGAGGCGAGAGATCGACATAGTAGGTTTGCGGATTTTCGAAACGAAGTATACTGTCCCACAACTTTCCAACCTCGGCTCGACAATATGTGCGAATCTCTTGCATTGAGCGACGCTGGTAGACGCATTTCCCGTTAATAAAGATTGGTTGTAGCAAAGGTCGTGCCGTATAATTGGTCATAATTTTTGTTTTCCACGTGTGAAGTGGATCAAAAATTTCATAAGGTCCGTCTGATGGCAAAACTTCATCGACAACTGTAATTACGTCAGCCAAAGCATTCCCGGTCGTTTTGTCAAAGAAACGCCACACTTGCTTGTCACCCGGAGTGGTAATTTTTTCTGGATTTTCGGAAATTTTAAGCACCGGAATCTCTTTTTGTTCGCGGGCATACTCAACCAATTTATAAACTCCACCGAACACCGGCTCAGCTCTTGAGGTAATCAGTCGCTCGCCGACACCGAAAGCATCTATACAGGCCCCTTGACGTAGCAAGTCGCGGATAAGATATTCATCTAGAGCATTGCTAACCACAATTTTGCAGTCCTGCAACCCGGCCGCATCCAAGGCAGCACGTGTTTTTTTGGTCAAATAGGTAAGGTCACCGGAATCAATGCGAATTCCTTTTAGGCGTTTTCCCATCGGCTCAAGGACCTCTTTAGCAACCCTAATCGCATTCGGCAGGCCGCTTTGAAGTGTATTATATGTGTCAATCAGCAAAACTGTATTGTCAGGATAGGTTAAGGCATACGACTTGAAAGCGTTATACTCATCGCCGCACACCATGACGAAACTGTGGGCCATAGTTCCGGAGAGCGGGACATCAAAATACTGGCCGGCGATGGTGCAGGAAGTGCTGTCAACCCCGCCTATGTAAGCCGCCCGTGCACCAAGCACTGAAGCATCGCACCCTTGCGCCCGTCTTGCGCCGAATTCCATCACCGATCGTCCATTAGCCGCGCGGGCAATGCGGTTAGCTTTTGTTGCAATCAAAGTCTGATGATTAATCGTCAGCAGAAGCATCGTTTCCAACATTTGTGCCTGAATAATCGGGCCCCTTACCTTAACCAATGGTTCCCCCGGAAAAACAGGCGTACCTTCCGGTATCGCCCAAATATCGCACGAAAACTTGAACTCTTCCAAATATTTTAAAAACTCAGGAGTGAAATGGTGCAGGCTGCGCAAATATTCCAGGTCTTCAGGCAAAAAGCGCAAATTTTCCAAATAACTTATCGCCTGCTCAACCCCGGCCATAACAGCAAAACCACCGTTTTCCGGTACGCGCCGGAAATAAAGATCAAAAGTTCCTACTATGTTCTCGAGGCCTTGACTTAAATATGCCTGCGACATCGTCAACTCGTAGAAATCGGTAAGCATGGTTAAATTATCCGATTCATTCCAATTAAGTTGCATTCTTCATTTCCTCCTTGGCTTACTTGGTCAAAAATCTGCGGCTCATAAAATACTCGATCCAAGAATAAACCGCAGGCCGGTAGAGTTTTACCGGCTTCTGAGCGATGACCTGAGCGCAAAACTTCTCGTACATCTTGCGGGTTCAATTTATTCAGGCCAACATACAGCAAAGTGCCGGCAATTATTCTCACCATATTATACAAAAATCCGTTCCCACGGACAATTATACGCCAAATCGCTCCGCCGCAAATCGGATAGCTGACAAGATCGACGGAATAAACAGTCCGCACGGTAGATTTTACCTGCCCGCCGCTTGCCATAAAGCAGGCAAAATCATGGGTACCTTCTATGTATCCCGCAGCTTCTCGCATGGCCGCGGCACTTAGCGGTCGCGCTTCGCAACAGCTGTAGCGGGAGTAGAGGGCGTGGCGTAATTTGGTATTACAGATGTAATAGGAATATTGTTTGCCGCATGCATCAAAACGGGCATTAAAATCAAGCGGCATTTCTGTAGCCGCCTGCACGGCGATATCTTCAGGCAGCATAGCGTTGAGCGCCAAAGGGATGTTGGCTACGGGAATACTGCTGTCAAAGTGAAAGTTGCTTACATGCCCCCGAGCGTGGACGCCGGCATCCGTGCGAGAGCAACCGTTTACCAAGACGGATTTATGGCACAGTTTTTCCAATGCTTTTTGTAAATTTTCCTGAATAGTGGGCGCATTGGCTTGGATCTGCCAGCCGCCGTATGCGGTACCATCCCATTCGGTAAGAATAGCAATATTACGTTTCACTTGTCCTCCATCCGGCCTTACAATAATGTCAATATTTGTTTAAAATCACCAACACCAACCACTTCACATTAACTTTTTCCATGCTATCTCCAGCGCAATCATGCAGGCCGCAGCAACAACAAAACTGGCTGTCCACAGCCAATCGGCTTTTTTCATGCGCAAAGGATGGAGTTTGGTCCGACCGGCACCGCCGCTATAACATCTGGCCTCCATCGCCAAAGCCAAGTCAGCCGCACGTTTGAAGGCGGAAACGAATAAAGGAACTAGTACAGTTACCATACCGCGCAAGCGTGACCAAAGCCCTCCGGTATCGAAATCAGCTCCGCGCGCGGCCTGAGCCTTCATAATTTTGTCGGTTTCCGTCACCAGCGTCGGCACATAGCGAAGGGCTATCGACATTATCAGTGCAAGCTCATGGCCGGGAAAACCAAGGCGAATCAGTGGGTTCATCAACTTTTCCATGGCGTCGGCAACGGCAAGCGGAGTTGTGACCGCGGTCAACAATAGGGTACTCGTTATAACCAGATAAAACAGTCGGACGGCTACAATAACGGCAATGCTAAGTCCGGTGTCGGTTATCTTGAGTCCGTAGAATTGCCACAAAATGATGCCGCTGCCGGAAAACAAATTAAATATGAACGCCAAGCCGGCCAAAAACAGCACTGAACGCACGGATCGCGCCAGTTTACATAACGGTATACGTGAGCTTAGGCATAGAACAAAAAGAAAAACGCCATACGCCAAAAGTGCCGCGGACGTATGCAGGCAAAAAATGAGGATCATCATTCCTAAAGCGGCCAAAAACTTTACGCGCGGGTCGAGCCGATGTAAGCCGGAATTTCCCGTATAATAATTACCGATGGTAATTTGCATACACAGCCTCCTCATAGGCGATCAGATTGCGTACCACCGCTCCCGCACTGAAGCAGTTCTGGTCTAAGTCTTTGAAACGGCAACTCAGTTTCTGCATGAATTCAGTTGGTTGCGGAACGGTAATTCCGACAGCTGCCAGTTCGCTCGGTGAATTTTGGAACAAGGATTCAGGGGAAGCTAAATACTTTAATTTTCCTTGGACCATTACCAAAATGCGATCAGAAATTCTTGCAACATCTTCCATTGAATGGGATACAAAAACTATAGTTACGCCTCGGGCTCGCAGGTCAACAATCAGGTCCAGCATGGTTTCCCGTCCCCGAGGATCTAAGGCCGCGGCCGGTTCATCCAGAATTAGTACATCCGGGCGCATTGCCAAAACGCCAGCCATTGCTACCCGTCTTTTTTGCCCGCCTGACAATTCAAATGGCGATCGGGGCATAATGTCTTCGCTTAGCCCAACCAATTTGCTCGCTTCAGCAACCGCTGTTTTTATTTGTTCCGCCGACCACCCCAACTTTCCCGGGCCGTACGCAATGTCTTCCGCTACAGTATCAGCAAACAGTTGATGTTCCGGATATTGGAAAAGTAAGCCTACATGTGCTCTAATCCATTTGATATCTCGGCCTGTTTTTATGGCCCGGCCCATTACTTCCACAGTTCCGGAATCGGCACGCAGCAAGCCATTTAAATGTTGAATGAGGGTAGATTTCCCAGATCCGGTCTGGCCAATTACGCCGAGGATTTCCCCACGATATACGTCAAAACTGATGTCTTGAATCGCCGGGCGGGAGATTTCACCGTAATATGGATATTCATAAGTTAAGTCACGTACTTTTATAATGACCTCGCGTTCCGCTGCATGCTGCGTGATACCCGTGGTACAGGCACATAACTTACTATCGCGAGCTGCCTTGTAAACAGGACGTTTTAGCTGTGAAGATTCTGATTCGCCCGAATCCACATACTTTGCGCCTTCACGAATTTTTTTCAAACGTTCGGCCAAAAGATCGCCAACCGCCACAACTGCAGCCTCCGGATCAACCAAATCCGGCAAATACTCCCAGGCTTGTCCGCAAGCTCGCAGGTATTTTGCAGCAATGGCTGTCGGCAGAGGTACATCGAGCCCCAGCTCACGTAATAAGGCGACTCGCCCGAAAATTTCATTTGGCGTGCCCACGGCAACAATTTTCCCCTCATTCATCAACACAACAGTGTCTGCCAGAAGAGCTTCGTTCATATAATGCGTTATATTAAGAATAGTCAAATTATATTTGCGGCCCAATTCATCAGTCAGCGTGAGTATTTCACGGCGCGCCACCGGATCAAGCATGGAAGTGGCCTCATCTAAGATCAAAATGCGCGGTTCCATAGCAAAAACACCAGCAATTGCCAATTTTTGCTTCTGCCCGCCCGACAAGTCTGCCGGAGGTTTAGCAAGGGATGTAGCAAGCCCAACCATGCTTGCGCATTGCATCACCCGGCGCTGTATTTCAGACGATGGGATACCGAGATTTTCTGGGCCAAAAGCGATATCTTCTTCCACAGTAGTTCCAATTATTTGATTGTCTGGATTTTGAAAGACAATGCCACAAATGCGCCGCAATTTCCACAGGCCGGTTTCATCCCCGGAATCAAAACCGTCGACAATACATTTGCCTTTATTTGGCAATTCCAAGCCACTTATGATTTTAGCAAGAGTTGATTTTCCCGAACCATTGGCACCCAAAATGGCCACATGAGCCCCAGCCGTCAAAGCCAGTGAAAGATTTTTTATGGCTTGTACTTCACCGTCTCCGGTTACATATGAAAAATCAACTTGTTTTATGTCAATATATTTATTCATTCTTAATATGTTTTATCGGTAATATTGCAAAAAGAGGGGGAGCGGTTGCTCCCCCTCTTTAAATTGGTAAAAATTACAAAAGTTCCAAAACAGCCATCTCAGCCGCATCGCCCCGGCGAGTTCCGAGTTGAGTAATTCTGGTATAACCACCGGCACGAGTAGCGAATTTGGGAGCGATTTCATCAAACAGCTTATTAGCGGCGTTGACGTTCGCTTTTTTCGTTTCAGCCTTATTCAGCCATACCAAAGCTTGCTTACGAGCAGCCAAACGTGACGGATTGTCTACTTGAACAGACTTAGTCTTGGCTTCACGTACGACTACATCATATTTTTTGCCATTTTTGCTGGTCTTTGATTCCAAAACCTTTTTGCCCTTGGAATCAAGCTTTGCCGCAGAAACCACAATATCACGGGTGGTAAAATTATCTTTCTCTTTAACAGCCAAAGTGATCAACTTTTCAGCAATTTTTTGCACTTCTTTGGCACGGTGCAAGGTAGTTGTGACTTTTCCGTCAACTATCAGACCGGTAACCAAATTTTTTAAAATTGCTTTACGGAGATCTCCGGCCCGACCAAGTTTACGTTGTGCAGGCATTAGTTTTTCCTCCTAAAATTAACGCATTATACTTATTGTTCGTTTGTATCGCTTCCGGGAGCCAAGCTCAGTCCCATCTCATCAAGGATCTGGATTACCTCTTCCAGAGACTTCTTGCCGAGATTTCGAACTTTCATCATGTCATCTTCGCTCCGAATCACCAAATCGCCGATGACATTAATACCGGCACGTTTCAAACAGTTATAGGTACGAACAGAGAAGTTCATATCCTCAATTGCTGTTTCAAGTAATTCATTGCTTTCCCCAGATCCGTCATAACTGCGAGTCCCAGTACCAGTAGGTCCACCTTGCAAGTCGACGAAATATTGCAAGTGATCCATCAAGATATTGGCGGCATTGCTTACGGCGGTATCCGCAGCAATGGTTCGATCAGTCCATACCTCAAGGGTCAATTTATCAAAATCTGTGAATTGGCCGACACGGGTATTTTCGACGGAATAATTCACTTTTTTCACAGGTGTGAAAATCGAATCAACCGGAATAACCCCGATCGGTTGATTAGGCCATTTATTGCGCTCCGCACTGTTGTAACCGATACCGGAACATACAGTAAGTTCCATAAATAAACGGGCATCACCATTCAGCGTAGCAATCGGTTGTTCCGGATTCATTATCTGTACTTCTTCATCCGTAACAATATCACCGGCGGTAACAACACCTGTACGACCTTCCTCGGTATTGAGGTAAATTGTTTTTGGGCCGTCGGCATTGAGTTTAACACGAATACATTTAACATTTAAAATGATTTCGGTCATATCCTCGATTACGCCTTCTACTGTTGAAAACTCGTGGAATGCGCCCTCAACGCGAATAGCAGTAACCGCGGCTCCGGGGAGTGAAGACAGCAGGACACGCCGTAAGGAATTGCCCAATGTAACACCGTAGCCTCGATCCAGAGGCTCTACCACAAATTTACCATATGAACCATTTGACTCAAGAGCGACGGTCGAGATAACCGGTTTGTTTGTTTCAATCATATATTCCTCCTGAAGATTAGCTTGCTATGCAAGCCGGTGAACATTGGTAACCCTGTCGGTTATACTCTTCTTCTCTTCGGAGGTCGGCAACCATTGTGCGGAATAGGAGTGACATCCTTGATCATTGTCACTTCAAGGCCGGCTGCCTGTAAGGCACGTATAGCTGATTCACGTCCAGAACCGGGGCCTTTTACATATACTTCAACATTTTTCATACCGTGATCAGCAGCAGTTTTGGCCGCCTGTTCAGCAGCCATTTGAGCCGCGAACGGAGTTCCTTTACGCGAACCTTTCATGCCCATGCCACCGGCACTTGCCCACGAAATAGCGTTTCCAGCCGGATCGGTAATAGTTACAATGGTATTGTTAAAAGAAGAATGGATATGAGCTGCGCCGGATATGACATTCTTACGTTCTCTTTTCTTGGGACGAGCTGCCCCGCGTTTGACAGTTTTTGCCATATTTCAACCCTCCTTATTTCTTCTTATTGGCCATAGTGCGTTTCGGCCCTTTACGCGTTCTTGCATTTGTCTTAGTACGTTGACCGCGAACCGGCAAGCCCATGCGGTGACGACGACCACGATAGCAGCCGATTTCCGTCAAGCGCTTGATATTTAAAGCAACCTCACGTCGCAAGTCACCTTCAACTTTATATTGATTTTCCAATACATCTCTGATCTTCGCAATTTCGTCATCGCTCAGATCTTTAACCCGTGTATCCGGATTAAGACCACATTTTGCGATAATTTCGCCGGACAGAGTTCTGCCGATACCGTAAATATACGTAAGCGCAATTTCCAAACGCTTTTCATTCGGCAGGTCGACACCAGAAATACGTGCCATTCTACACCTCCATGTGTTTTATACGTCTGTTTTATCTATACAAACACGAGCGGGTCTCCGTTATACGGCAGCCGCACCCATCGTGCAATCATAATCAAACAGGGCTGAGTCATCAACCCTGTCTTTGTTTGTGTTTCGGGTCAGAGCAAATAACCATTACTTTGCCTTTACGTTTGATGATCTTACATTTTTCGCACATCGGTTTAACCGAGGGTCTTACTTTCATAATTTATACCTCCAATTCCGGAACACAGTTATAGCCAATAAGGCATATGCTGTAATATTATACCATTAAACCGTGATATTTCAAGAGTTCGTGTAAAATTCTTCCACTGAACGAATTATGCCTCCAGCGATCCGTGTTTCCAATTTGTTTTTATTTCGCGCGCCAGGTAATGCGGCCACGGGTTAAATCGTACGGGGAAAGCTCAAGAGTTACTTTGTCTCCCGGTAGAATCTTAATATAGTTTTGCCTTAGCTTTCCTGAAATATGAGCCAAAATTTGATGGCCGTTTTCCAGTTTTACTTTAAACATAGCATTGGGCAACGCATCAGACACGATTCCCTCTACTTCGATTACGTCTTCTTTGGACATAAATTCAACTGTCTCCTATCTTTGAGTAACTTACGTACTAGAGCATTTGCTTGGCGTCCTGCTTCAAGGTTTTTCGCCGCTTTCACGGCCTCCGCCAAATCTGCACTGAACCGATTCGCCGTCGCGATTTTTTGGCAATGCTTGAAATTTTTGAACTTCAGCTTATTGAAGCCGTGCCGTCGCCCGTCAACTAAAAGCATGCGTTCAGCTGTCACGTCAACTACCAAATACATCGTACCCTTGTCCGAGCCGGCCATGCTGCCGACAATATCACCTTTTTGCCAAGCCATAGGCTACTTTGTCAAAAGCATCGGTCCGTCAGCCATAATAGCAATCGAATTTTCGTAATGTGCTGCCGGTTTTCCGTCAACCGTAATGATCGCCCAATCGTCATCGGCAACATATACATGACGCTTACCCAAAGTCACCATAGGCTCGATGGCGATAACCATACCTTCCTGCAGGCGCAGACCGTGACCAGCTTTGCCGTAATTCGGGATGTCCGGGGCCTCATGCAAATCTCTGCCTATGCCGTGACCTGTAAGTTCGCGCACAATACCGTAGCCATGCTTTTCGATGTGATTTTGTATGGCCGCTTGAACGTCGCCTAAACGGCAACCCGGGCGGACATATTCCAGGCCTTTGAAAAATGACTCTTCCGTTACCCGTACCAATTCACGCACTTCCGGTCGCACATTGCCGACTAAATATGTACGAGCGGCATCGCTATTCCAACCGTCAAGAACTGCCCCAACATCAATTGTAATTATATCGCCGTCCCGCAAAATATCATTTTCCGAGGGAATTCCGTGAACCACAACTTCATTGATGGAAGCACAGATAGTACCGGGGAATGGCGGCTCGCCATAATTCAAAAATCCGGGCCTGGCTCCTTCACCCTCGATAATGCCGCGAGCAATGGTATCCAATGTTTTCGTTGATACACCAGGTTTTATCGCTTCTTGCATTGCCTCAAATACTTTAATCAGAATTTGTCCCGATTCCTTCATTTTGGCAATTTCGTCTTTTGTTTTTAAGTAAATTACATTACTGCTCATTTTTGCTCCAAATTTACCCGCTCGACGACTTGGCGAACGATTGAATCTATCGTTCCCGAGTTGTCGATATGAACAAGCTTCTTCCGCTCGGCATAGTAGTCGACCAAAGGAGCTGTCAATTCATGGTAAACAGCCAGCCGGCTGCTTATCACATCTGGTTGATCATCTTTACGCTGGATCAATTCGCCCTGACAATCACGGCATACCTTAGGCTCATCCGGTTTAAAGAAAGCAAGATTGTAGACTTCTCCGCAATTCACGCACACCCGACGCCCAGATAAACGGTTTTTGATGATGTCATCGGCAACATCCAAGGATAAAACATAATCAACAACTCGATCAAATGACGGCAACAGTAAATCGAACTTCTCGGCCTGATTTACAGTTCGGGGGAAGCCGTCGAAAATAATGCTTTCTTGCGGCGCAACTTTCTGCAAAAAATGCTCAATAAGTTTGACCGTCAATTCATCCGGTACCAATTGGCCGGCATTCATATACTCGACAATCTGCTGCCCTAAATGAGTTTTGTTCTTAATGTGGCTACGGAACAAATCTCCGGTTGAAACGTGCCTAAAAGGATACATTTTGCAGAGAGCCTCAGCAACAGTTCCTTTCCCCGACCCCGGAGGCCCCAAAAGAATGATAATCATACATGTTCCCTCATGGATTAGCCCTCCAAACATTAACGTAATGGAGGGCTGCATTTACCACCGTTATCTGTCAAGGAATCCTGCATAGTTTGAAGTCATCATCTGAGATTCGATTCTAGTCATCAAATCAATATTGACTCCGACCAAGATCAGAATAGATGTACCACCAAACCAAAGGGCTGAAGTATTGGTAGCCGAGCCTAGCAACAGGGGTACCAAAACCACGATGGTCTGGAACAGACCGTCAAACCAGCAGATCCGTTGTGAAGTTCTGCCGATATAATCACAAGTAGGACGTCCCGGCCGAATGCCCGGAATATAGCCACCGTTCTTTTGCAAATTATTGGCAATTTCCAGCGGATTGAACTGAATGGCCGTATAAAAGAACGTAAATCCAATTATCAACAGTGCCTGCAACACATAGTAGAATGGGCTGCTTCCCGGGTTGCGGAACCAATTGACCAGCCAATTGTTGGAATGCGAAAAGAAGAACGAAATCAGCATATTAGGCAATGACAACAACGACAAGGCGAAGATAATCGGCAAGACGCCGGATTGGTTAACCTTCAGTGGTAAATAGGTTGTTTGGCCACCGAATTGCTTTCTGCCAATAACACGCTTAGCGTAAGTTACAGGAATACGACGTTCAGCCAAGCTTACATAGGACACAAAGACAATAATCACTACGAAAGCAATTACCACCAACAACGCGAAGAACAATGCAATGTAGAAGTTGTTGGCTGCTGACCAGGCTTGAAAATACTGGAATAAGCCTGAAGTCATGTACGGAACCCGCGAAAGGATACCTGCATAGATCAGCAAGGATATACCGTTACCGACACCCCATTCGTTAATCTGCTCGCCAATCCACATGATTACAGCCGTACCTGCGGTAAATGACAAGATAACCACGAAAGCGTTGAGCACACTCGGCATTACAGTCGAAGCGGCTGAGCGAGTGGCATACCAGAAAGCTACTGACTGTATCAAACCAAGACCGATGGTCACATAACGAACAATGGACTGCATCTTCTTGCGGCCAGTCTCGCCTTCCTTTTGCAAGTTTTGCAACGAAGGTAAAACTACCGTCATCAGCTGAATGATAATTGATGAGTTGATGTATGGCGTAATTCCCATCGCGAATATAGAAGCCGCTTTGAGCGCACCACCTGAGATAATGTTCATCATGGAGCCGATTTGGCCGAAACGATCAATCAGATGGCTGAAGAGTTGGCGGTCAATACCCGGAACCGGGATATTGCCCCCTACTCTAAACAATATAATCATCCCAATGGTGAAGATGATACGCTTGCGCATATCACCGACATTAAACGCTTTACGCAGAGTTTCTATAACATATTTCATGGATTAGACCTCCTCCGCGTTTCCACCGACCTTCTCTATTTTTTCTTTAGCCTGAGCAGTGAATTTCGCCGCCTTTACAGTCAGCTTTTTGGTCAATTCACCGGAGCCGAGAATTTTTATGCCGTCATTTTGTTTGCCAAAAGAAACAACACCGGCCGCTTTAAGTGCTGCAGCGTCAACGACTGCGCCGTCTTCAAATTTTTCTAAACGGCTCAGCGGAACGGTTACATAATGTGCGGCAAAGCGTTTGTTGTTAAACCCACGCTTAGGCAAGCGGCGATATAAGGGCATCTGGCCACCTTCAAATCCGGGACGAACACCGCCGCCGGAACGGGCTTTTTGGCCTTTATGGCCGCGTCCGGAAGTCTTTCCGTTACCGGATCCTGCTCCTCTGCCCTTACGATATGCCGGGGTGTTGGATCCCGGAGCAGCTTTGAATTCGTTAAGTTTCATTGCTTTACCCCCTCAGATTTCTTCACATTTGACCATGTGGGCAATGCGCGTAACCATTCCACGAATGGCGGCGTTATTTTCTTGCTCAACTGTTTGGCCAATCTTGCGTAAGCCTAAGGCGCGAACCGTCCTTACTTGGAAATCCTGTGCCTTATTTGTGCTTTTGATTAAAGTGATTTTCAATTTGCTCATGATAACCTCCCTTAAACAATTTCAGCAACTGATTTGCCGCGCAATTCGGCAACAGCTTTGGGGGAACGCAATGAACGCAACCCTTCCATTGCTGCATTTACCATGTTATTCGTATTGTTGGAACCCATTGACTTGGCACGGATATCCTTAATTCCTGCTGCTTCCAATACTGCACGTACCGGACCTCCGGCGATAACGCCGGTACCAATGCGAGCCGGCTTCAGGAGAACTTTGCCTGCACCGAAAGCGCCGATCGCTTCATGCGGAATGGTTGTTCCGGACAGCGGAATTTGAATAAGGTTCTTTTTGGCGTCTTCAATACCTTTACGGATAGCATCAGGAATTTCAGCCGCTTTGCCCAAACCTTTTCCAACGTGGCCGTTGCCGTCTCCGACGATTACCAACGCTGTGAAGCGAAAGTTACGGCCGCCCTTAACCGTTTTGGACACACGGCCAATGTGGATGACCTTCTCTTCGAGTTCAAGTGATTTAATATCGATCATATGTCTCCTCCCTTAAAAGTTCAATCCGGCTTCGCGGGCTGCTTCAGCTAATGCCGCTACACGGCCGTGGTAAACATACCCACCACGATCGAAAACAACATCTTCAATTCCGGCTGCTTTAGCTCTCTCAGCGACAAGCGCACCGACTGCTTTTGCCGCGGCAATGTTACCGCCGTATTCAACCTTAGCTTCTTTGTCAAGGGATGAAGCACTGACCAGAGTCTTTCCGGAAACATCATCAATAACTTGGGCATAAATATGTGCCAAGCTGCGGAATACCGCCAAACGCGGGCACTCAGCGGTTCCCGATATTTTGGCACGTACCCGGTCATGCTTACGAAGGCGAATTTCTCTTCTGTTTATCTTATTTATCATAATTCACACCTCACCTTATTTGCCCTTGGCCCCGGTCTTACCTTCCTTCAGATGCAAGGTCTCGAAATCATACTTGATTCCTTTGCCCTTATAAGCATCAGGTAAGCGCTTGGCACGGATCTTGGCGGCAACTTCGCCAACTAATTGTTTGTCACTACCTTTGACAACGATTGAATTGGGCTGAGGCACTTCTATAGTGATACCGGCCGGTTCTTCCATTTCAACCGCATGTGAATAGCCGATGTTCAGGACCAATTTTTTCCCTGATTTACCGGCCTTAAAGCCGATACCGTTAATTTCCAATTTCTTTTGGAAACCAGTGGTAAGACCAATCACCATATTATTGATGAGTGAACGGGTCAAACCGTGTAAGGCACGATGTTCTTTATCATCAGAGGGGCGTTCAACAATAACTTGTTTTCCCTCTACTTTGACAGTAATATCTCGCGGGATTTTCTGAGTCAAAGTTTCTTTTCCATTTGTTACCTCGACAACACCATCATTTACCTTAACGGTGATGTTTGCCGGTACGTCGATTGGTTTTCTTCCAATACGTGACATATTTTCCTCCTGCTCTTTAGATTATGGGACGAACCCTTTTCAGAGTTAAAATTACCAAATATAGGCGAGTACTTCGCCGCCGATGCCGAGCTTTCTGGCAGCTTTATCGGTCATCAAGCCTTTGGAAGTCGAAACAACGGCAATACCTAAGCCACCAAGTACACGCGGCATTTCATCAGCGCCAGCGTAAACACGCAAACCTGGTTTGGAAATTCTTTTGAGTCCGGTAATTACCGGTTTTTTGCCCGCATAACGCAAGGTCAAACGAATAATTCCCTGCTTGCCATCTTCAACAACTTCAAATTTAGTTATGTAACCTTCGTTCAGCAAAATATCCGCAATCGACTTCTTGATATTTGAAGCCGGTATTTCCACTTGCGTATGATTGGTCGAAGCCGCGTTGCGGATTCGGGTCAGCATATCAGCGATAGCATCTGTAATCTGCATAAAATTCCTCCTTTAACGGCTTACCAACTGGCTTTTTTCACGCCGGGAATCTCGCCCTTGTAGGCTAATTCACGGAAACAAAGACGGCAGATACCGTATTTGCGAATATAGGCATGTGGTCTTCCGCAGATTTTGCAACGGTTATAAGCACGAGTGCTGAATTTCGGCGTTTTCTGTGCTTTAAGAATCATAGATTTTTTTGCCATAAAACTTCTCCTCCGGCTTATTGTGCAAAGGGCATTCCGAAAAGCTTCAGCAATTCGCGGCCCTCTTCATCGGTCTTCGCGGTAGTAACCATGATAATATCCATACCGCGGATCTTATCAATCTTGTCATAGTCAATTTCCGGAAAGATCAGTTGTTCTTTCATACCGACTGCATAATTTCCACGCCCGTCAAAAGAGTTGGCGCTCAATCCACGGAAGTCACGGACACGAGGTACGGCAACATTGATGAAGCGATCGAGGAACTCATACATTCTCTCACCACGCAATGTTACCTTGCACCCGATATTCATGCCTTCTCTTAACTTAAACGCCGCTATGGATTTGCGAGCTTTAGTGATAACGGCTTTTTGGCCGGTAATTATCCCTAAATCACGTGCAGCATTCTCAACCGCCTTGGAATTTTCATGAACATCGGAACAGCCAACGTTTATCACGATTTTTTCCAGCTTGGGAATTTCCATAATTGAATTATACTGGAACTTTTCACGCAAGGCAGGAAGTATTTCACTAACATATTTATCTTTCAGTCTGGACATAAATTCCTCCTTAGCGTTTAAATTCATCAGTTCCGTACTCGACGTGTTCGCCGCATGCTTTGCACACACGAACAATGCCGTTTTCGGTAACTACGGTTTTGACCTTAGTCGGTTTTTTGCACTTATCGCAAACTAACATAACGTTAGAAGCGTCAATTGTGCCTTCACGATGCTCGATTCCGCCTTGTTGCATACGAGCGGACGGCTTTCTGTGCTTAGTGACCATGTTAATACCTTCGACGGTAATGCGATTTGTCTTCGCGTCAACGCTGAGCACTTTACCGGTTTTGGACCGATCCTTGCCACTGAGCACATAAACAAAATCATCTTTTTTTACATGTACTTTTGCCATGTTCTCCTCCTTAAAGTACTTCCGGTGCTAAAGACAGAATCTTCATGTAATCACGCTCACGTAACTCACGAGCGATTGGCCCGAAAATACGCGTTCCTTGAGGGTTCTTATCGTCTTTAATCAAAACAGCTGCGTTCTCATCAAATTTGATATACGAACCGTCGTTGCGGCGCAAACCTTTTTTGCTGCGAACGATAACAGCCTTTACTACATCACCTTTTTTCACTACACCACCGGGAGCAGCATCTTTAACTGAACAGATAATAACATCACCGATATTGGCGAATTTGCGCCATGAGCCGCCCATTACTTTGATGCACATCAGTTCTCTGGCCCCGGTGTTATCTGCAGATTTGAGGATTGTTTGAACTTGAATCATAAATTAACCTCCTTTTGCATTAACGCCAATTATTTCGCCTTTTCGACAATGTTTACTAAGCGCCAACGTTTATCTTTTGATAATGGACGAGTTTCCATGATTCTGACACGGTCACCCTCTTGGCACTCGTTGTTCTCGTCATGCGCCTTGAACTTAACAGTTCTGGTAACAAATTTCTTGTACAGCGGGTGTTTAACTTTCTCAGTAACACTCACGACAATGGTCTTGTCCATTTTGTCGGAGGTTACCATGCCAACGCGTTGTTTACGCAGATTTCTTTCCAATGCCATGTTGTTCCTCCTTATTTATCAGCATTCAGCTCGAATTGACGCAAAACGGTACATACTCTAGCAATGTCACGTTTTACCGTGCGGATTTGAACCGGATTCTCCAACTGCTTTGTAGCATGACGGAATCTCAGTTTGAAGAGCTGCTCTTTTAAAGCTGCGAGCTCCTGCTCTAATTCTTCTTTTGATTGCTTACGTAAATCTTCAGCTTTCATTGTGCAGCGACCTCCTTTTTAACAATTCTTGTCTTGCATGGCAGTTTATGAGATGCCAAACGCAATGCTTCTTTTGCGTCTTCATCAGACACACCGGCAACTTCAAACAGAATTCTTCCCGGTTTGACAACTGCTACCCAGAATTCAGGCGAACCTTTACCTGAACCCATCCGAACCTCAGCAGGCTTTTTGGTAACCGGTTTGTGCGGGAAAATCTTTATCCACACTTTACCGCCTCTCTTGAGGTGACGGTTGATAGCAATACGAGCGGACTCAATCTGATTGGACTTGATCCAGCAAGGCTCCAAGGCCTCGAGGCCGTACTCGCCATAAGAAACGAAGTTACCGCGAGTAGCCTTACCGGTCATACGACCGCGATGAACTCTTCTATATTTAACTCTTTTCGGGAGTAACATCAGGCCTGACCTCCTTTTTTAGTTTCTTGCTTTTTGGCGGCTAAAACTTCACCTTTGTAAATCCAAACTTTAACGCCAAGGCGGCCATAAGTGGTATCGGCCTCAGCGAAACCGTATTTGATGTCAGCGCGCAAAGTTTGAAGTGGGATGGTACCGTCGTGATAGTGCTCAGTACGGGCAATTTCTGCCCCACCTATACGACCACTTACCTGAGTTTTAATTCCTTTTGCTCCGGTCTTCATGGCGCGACCCATCGCTTGTTTCATCGCCCGACGGAAGCTAATACGTTTTTCCAGTTGAGCGGCAATATTTTCCGCAACCAATTGAGCATCGGTGTCAACACCTTTTACTTCCAAGACGTTGATGAAGAAATTGATGCCAAACTCCGCCAAAAGTTTTTTCTTGAGAGCTTCGATACCGGCGCCCTTGGCTCCGATAATGATGCCCGGTTTAGCCGTGTGAATAGTAATTTCCGTGCGGTCATCGCCCTTACGTTCAATTTCAATGCTTGAAACACCGGCTACATAACACTCTTTTTTAACGAACTTACGAATACTGTTGTCTTGTACCAGATAACGACTGAAATCTTTCTTATCGGCATACCATCTGGTATTCCAGTCTCTAATTACGCCGACGCGAAAGCCGTTAGGATTAACTTTTTGACCCATGATGTCCTCCTTACTTTTTCTCTTTAAGGACTACTGTTACGTGTGAAGTCCTTTTGTTAATCCGGTTGGCGCTGCCGCGGGCACGGGGCATAATCCGCTTGAGAACAGGACCCGGATTGGCAAAACAGGAAGTTACATACAGATTGTCACTGTTAAGCTCGTTATTATTAACGGCGTTCGCCTCAGCTGACTTTAACAATTTAGTTAAAACAACCGAAGCAGCTTTAGGTGTGTACTGCAAAATCGCCAAAGCTTCGTTTAAAGACTTGTTCTTAATCAGCTTTATAACGATGTTAACCTTCCGCGGGGCAATACGAACATTTTTGGCCGTGGCCAAGCCTTGATCCTTACCGATTCCTAAAACCTTTCGTTCCTTCTTAGTGAGCAAAGGAGCTTTGCGGGATTTGGATCTGGCGGTGTTATATTTTGCGAGAATTTCATCGCGATTGTTGAGCATATAATCTTTGCTCATAACTTTCTTTTCCAATTATTTTTCCTCCTCTCAAAACCCTATTTGCCCGAAGACTTATCTGAACCGGCGTGACCTTTGAAGGTTCTGGTAGGAGCGAATTCACCGAGCTTGTGACCGACCATATCCTCAGTTACATATACCGGAACATGTTTTTTCCCGTCATGAACAGCGATCGTATGTCCTACCATCTCGGGGAAGATGGTAGATGCCCGTGACCAGGTTTTTACGACATTTTTTTCATTACGGCTGTTCATGTCGTTGATTTTTTTCATCAAGGATTCTTCAACGAAGTAACCCTTTTTAACTGATCTACTCATTTAGTCATCCTCCCTTATTTTCTTCTCTTAACAATATACTTATTAGACAGCTTCTTGTGCTTGCGTGTCTTTTTACCCAAGGTCGGAACGCCCCAGGGGGTTACAGGACCCGGCAGACCGACAGGTGACTTACCTTCACCACCACCATGGGGGTGATCGTTCGGGTTCATAACAACACCACGGACGGTCGGACGAACGCCAAGATGACGTTTACGACCGGCTTTACCGAGTTTAACGTTTTCGTGTTCGGAATTACCGACAGTTCCGATTGTGGCACGGCAAAGAACAGACACCATTCTAACTTCACCAGAAGGCAGACGAACTTGTGCAAAGCCGTTTTCTTTAGCCATCAGTTGTGCAACTCCACCGGCGGTACGCACCATTTGGGCACCTTTGCCGGGTTTCATTTCAATGTTGTGTATTTCCGTACCTACCGGAATGTTATCCAAAGGAAGGCTATTGCCCGGCAGGATATCAGCTTCTACGCCGCTCATGATTTTATGGCCAACCTTTAGCCCTTGTGGAGCCAAGATGTAACGGCGTTCGCCGTCAGCATACAGCAGCAGAGCCAAATGTGCGGTACGGTTCGGATCGTACTCTAGTGCCTCAACCTTGGCCGGAACATTGTCTTTATTGCGTTTCCAGTCGATTAGACGGATTTTTCTGCGGTTTCCGCCGCCGATGTGGCGAACGGTTATTCTTCCATATGAGTTACGACCACCGCTTTTGCTTTTGGTTGCCGTAAGTTTCTTCTCCGGTTTTTTCTTGGTCAACTGAGAAAAATCAGCGACTGACATATTACGTCTGGCAGGAGAAGTAGGATTATAGCTTTTTACTGGCATATTTCTCACTCCTTATCAATGACCGTTATTGCATGAAGCCGAAATCTTCAATTGAGGTCTTATACTTCTTACTATTAGTGGAAAGTTTGCCACCTTTTACTAAGAAGCTATCATCCTTGGGTTCGATATCGATTTTTACCGTCGCTTTCTTCCAAGCGGAGGTTGTACCGACGTGAACTCCAACACGTTTGGTTTTACCGTCATAGTTAGCTGTATTGACGCTCAAAACTTTCACTTCGAAAAGCTGTTCGACGGCTTGACGGATTTCGGGTTTGGTCGCAGTCTTAGCTACTACAAAAGCGTAGCGGCCATTTGCGGCATCCATAGAAGTACGTTCCGTAATAATCGGCTTAATGATGATATCTTGTGGGGTTCTCATTACGCATACACCTCCTGGATTTTCTCTACTGCCGCCTTGGAAATCAACAGTACTTCGTTCTTTAACAAATCGAATACATTGATCGTGTTGGCACGAGACAGCTGTACCTTGGCGATATTGCGGGCCGCCAATTCCAAATTGACGTTCTTCTCGTTTTCTACAACGAGCACGCGATCGGTAACGTTTAATTTCTTGAGAGCTGTTACAAAATTCTTTGTTTTTGCTTCAGCCAGTTCAAAGTTCTCAACCACGATCAGCTGTTTTTCCTGCAACTTCGTCGACAAAGCGGATTTAATCGCCAGACGGCGAACCTTTTTGGATACAGTGTAGTGATAGTCTCTCGGTTTTGGCCCGAAGATAATTCCGCCGCCTACATATTGTGCCGAGCGAGTTGAACCGTGACGTGCGCGACCGGTTCCTTTTTGACGCCAAGGACGCTTGCCGCCACCACTAACTTCACTTCTGGTCTTGGTGGATCCGGTGCCTTGACGGCGATTTGCCAATTGGTTTTTTACAACCTGATGCATAACCGATTGATTGGGTTCTATGCCGAAAACGGCGTCGGAAAGCTCAATCTGACCGATTACGGCACCATCGAGGTTATATACATCAACTTTTGCCATTAGAATGCTCCTCCTTCACCGTTATTTTGCTTTGACGGTTTCTTTGATCGAAAGATAACCGCCGCGTGGGCCGGGAACTGCCCCCTTCAATGCGATAATATTGCGTTCACCGTCAACAAGGACGACGTCCAAATTTTGCACTGTAACGTTAACATTGCCCATCTGTCCCGGCATTTTCTTGCCTTTAAACACACGGCCAGGCCAAGTGTTAGGACCCATTGAACCGACACGGCGATGGTATTTGGAACCGTGTGCCTGCGGACCGCCCTTTTGGCCATGACGTTTCACGTTACCTTGGTAGCCTTTACCTTTGGATACACCGCTGACGTCTACCCGATCTCCTACTGCAAAGAAATCGCTGACTTTCAACTCTTGTCCGGCAGCAAACTCATTGTTTTCGGCAACTACGAATTCCTTCAGGAAACGCTTAGGGCTGATGCCCGCTTTTTTGAATTGACCAAGATCCGGTTTATTAACTGCAGTTTCTTTTTTATCTGCGAAACCGACCTTTACGGCGCTGTAACCGTCAACCTCAACTGTTTTCTTTTGAACGACTTGCACCGGACCGCACTCAATGACGGTAACCGGAACCGCTACGCCGTTTTCATCGAACAGTTGGGTCATTCCTGCTTTTCTTCCAAGCATGAACTTTTCCATTTATCTATACCTCCATGGTTATTGGTTCGCCTTTAAAGGTGGCGAACTTGACCCGCCGGCATTTGCCGGATAATAAAGCTGATTAGAGCTTAATTTCAATGTTTACACCGGCCGGAATGTCCAATTTCATCAGAGATTCAACCGTTTTTTGATTAGGTGCCAAAACATCAATCAGGCGTTTGTGGATCCGCAATTCGAATTGTTCGCGGGCGTCCTTGTGTTTATGCGGCGAACGCAGAATTGTCGTAATTTCTTTCTCAGTTGGAAGCGGGATAGGGCCGGACACGCTTGCTCCGGTGCCTTTTGCCGTATCAACGATTCGTGCCGCGCTCTGATCAAGCAAATTGTGGTCGAACGCTTTAAGTCTGATTCTAATCTTTTGATTTACTGCCATTTTTTCCTCCTATGGGTTTCTGCTCCCAACAACCTCGCCGGGCGTTTCTTATTGCCGCATGATAAAACCCGGTCGTCCTTTCCTTAGGAAAGCAGCCCCGGGCTATATTAGCAATCTCGGCTGCGTTTTGGGGCGTCGGATTCCTGATCCGGCTTCTCAATTGAAGTTACCTGATTCGTACGCAGAGCTGAATCAGCAATCTCCAATATCATCGATGTACAAAACGTACTTGCCCATTTTATATCTTTTTCTTGGTTTTGTCCAGTAGGCTTTTGAAAAAATTTTGTTCGGTAACCACGCAATTTGGCGCAGGGTTAGCTTAAACGCACTTGATGCTTCATTTCAAATCTTTCTCTATCAGTTAAAATAAATACAATTGTATCGATAAAAGCCAAAAGGATAGAAAGTCCTCCAACAAAAAGCAAGCAGAAATATAATACTCCTTTGCCGCTCCGGCCAAGATAAAACCAATGTGCACCCAAGCCACCTAAGAAAAATGCTAATAATATGGCTGCCAGCTTGCTTTTTTGTGGCCACATCGGGTAGGCACCGTAGCCGTAGCCGTAGCCGACACCAGGGGCTGTTGGTCCGCCGCCGAAGTTTTGCTGAATAACAATTTGTGGCTGTCCTTGGCTACCTGCACCTGTATATGTAGCTCCATTAGTAAAGCCGGCTTGTTGTCCTTGCGATTGTTGAGATTGTGGTTGCCAAGTCTGCTGTCTCGCATTGGGAGAAAACCGTTCGCCGCAATAGCGACATTCAACCTCGCCTACGCCTATTGAAGCACCGCATTGAGGACATCTGTTAACGTTCATGACTATACCTCCAAATAATAGTCGCACTGCCTGTCACGCAAATCTAGCGCAAGTCGCGTACACTCAGGTTCTTATCTTTGCATCTCATGTCGGGTCACCCTGTCCAGGCTCGTTCGTTTCACCACCAACCTTCTTGCCGCATTCGGGGCAGAATTTAGCTGTCTTACTAAGCTTAGCTCCACATTCGCAAAACGCTGATACCGCAACAACCTTAGTTCCACACTCAGCACAAAATTTGGCTTTGGGTGGCAGCTTAGCTCCGCAAGTGGTGCAAAAGGCTGATTTCCCCGGGTCAAGCGGATTGCCAACTCTTTTTTGCATTGCCGCGCCAAGGTTGAGTGCCGCACCGAGGCCAAGTCCGCCAGCAACAAAAGCTCCTGCTGTTCCGCCTTTGTTATTGGCTGCACCCTCATACACATCAAGCGCACGCTTAGTCAAGTAACGTTCTTCACCCATGATTTCAAAAGCTGCCCGATCTTCTAAAAGCTTATTAATTTGAGCAAAATCTTCATCCGGGAAATTGATTGATTCGATAAAAAAGTTGACCACTGTCATGCCGTAAGTCAAGAAACTGGAGCTTATTTGTTCCTTGACTTTTGCCGAAATGGCTTCAAGTTGAGTTGAAATATCCAGAGCGGAAATTTTGGCTTCTATTATCGCCCCGGCGATGGCCGCCTTGACCTTAATCACCAAAATACCGCGGTAATACTCATTTATTTTATCAATTTTTACCAAGTCGCCGAACGGTATGGCCCCAACGAGTTGAGAGAAAAACTCTTTGGCATCAACAATTCTCATACCCATTTGCCCGAAAGCGCGAACTCTCAGTTTTACATGATATTTAGGATCAATAAGCTGTATCGGGTCGCTCGTTCCCCAGTGTACATCCAGCTTTACCAAAGTATTAATAAAATAAACTTCGACACTGAAAGGAGTTCGTCCGCCGTAGGGAAGGTTGACCAGAGCCTTTAAAATTGGCAAGTTTTCGCTCGTTAAAGTATAGGCCCCGGGGGAAAACATGTCCGCAATGGCACCGCCGCGTACCAAAATCGCTACCTGCCCCTGTTGAACAATCAAACGAGTACCGTACACCAATTCATCTGAAGGGAATTTATATACCAGCCAATCACGGTTTCTCAAGCCATCAAAACGTACAACATCAATTATTGCCATATAGTGTTTCGCCTCATTACGGTCTTTAAGTTAATTAAAAAAATACAGAAAATTATTTATGAATTTATTATGATTATTTTTTAACAATACGTCAAGTTCCGGATTTTTTGAGCTTGTTTGGTGCGACCGACCGTGCAGGCAAAATCATCCAGGCGCAAAAAATCCCCCTCACAAAGATTGTGGGGAGGATTTGGTGCAACTGAATCTTTCACTCGAACGAATGAAAAATCGGTTATTTTATTCTTCTGCGGCGGCCGGAATCAGCTGTGGCAAGATGGCTGAAGTCGGACATTTATTGACACAGGTCATGCAGCCAGTGCATTTTGTGATGTCAATAACCGCATGGTTGTCAACAATTTCAATCGCTTTCTGCGGGCAGCTGCGCACGCAAGCACCACAAGCAATACATGCGGTTTTGCAGGCTTTTCTCGCTGTCGGTCCCTTGTCTTGGTTGTTGCAATATACGGTTGCCTTTTTCTCTTCACGTGGGAACATTTTGATGATTTTTTGCGGGCAAACGGAAACGCATTTTTTGCAACCTTTGCACATGTCGGAGCGAATAACCGCCAAATTATCAATAACCCGAATAGCATCAAACGGGCAAGCGGCCGCACAGTCGCCCAATCCAAGGCAGCCAAAATCACAGGCCCCGGGACCGTGGCTAACTAAAGACATTGCGGCACATGTTTGTATGCCTGCATAGTCAAAAGCCTTATTCATGTTGTTGCAATTACCTTGGCAAAGTACCTGAGCACATTCCGGCTTTACAGACCCGGCCGCGGTACCCATGCAGGCAGCAACTAACTTAGCAACTTTCGCTCCGCCAGGCGCACACAAACCGCAGTTGACTTCTTTTCCGGAAGCCAAGGCAGCTGCATATCCAGCACAGCCGGAAAAACCACACGCACCGCAGTTAGCACCGGGCAGGATTTCCACCAGCTCGGCCGCTTTAGGATCTTCTTTCACTGCGAGGAAATACGAAGCCACAGCAATGCCCAATCCGAGTAAAATGCCAAGCGCAGCAACCAGAATAACGGCTAACAAAACTGGGTGAAGAGCCAAAACTGAAACACTAATTAATCCGTTCATAATTCTTCCCCCTTTATTTGAAAATATTATCGATAATTCCGGCAAAGCCTAGGAAAGCCATAGAAACAAATGATGCTGAGATCAGAACGATCGGCAGGCCTTGCAAGAATTTGGGCGGATTAGTCGTCTCAAGATGTCTTCTGACTCCGGCGAAAATGAACAGAGCAAGCATGAATCCGACACCCGCACCGAAGGAATTGACCAGAGATTGAACATAGCCGTAGCTTTCTTTCAAATTCAACAAAACAACACCCAACACGGCACAGTTGGTGGTGATCAACGGCAAATATATGCCCAAAGCCTGGTAAAGAGGCGGCATGAATTTTTTTAGGACGATTTCTACTACCTGAACCAAGGCGGCAATGACCAAAATAAAGACCAGTGTTTGGAGATAGGTCATGTGGAATTGTTCCAGAATGTATTGATTAATCGGGAAAGTAACCGCCGTAGCCAGCACCATGACGAAAATAACTGCTACGCTCATGCCCATGGCGGTTTCCAATTTTTTGGAAACGCCAAGGAATGGGCAAATGCCTAGGAATTGCGCCAAAACGAAGTTTTTGGTCAAAATGGCAGTAAATAAAATGAATAGCAACGAGGTAGACATTTACTTTGCCTCCTTTTCTTCTGATTTAACTGGCGTAGCCGGAGCAGATGCACTTTCAGGAGCTTTTGCTTCACGGGAAACAGTAGGAGCAGGTGTAGCAGCTGAGGTGACCGTTTCGTTAGTGGGGCGAGTTGTTTGGGCTGCAGTTACGGCCTCTGTAGCAGCCGGTGCGGCAGGTTTGGCCGCGGCAGGATCAGTCGGCGCGGCAGGTTTGGCCGCGGCAGGAGCGGCAGCAGCACCGATCGGCTTAGCCGCAGCCGGACGCACCGGTTTGGCCGGTTTCGGTGCCAAAGCTTCGACACCTTTACCGCCGGTGGCGGAACATATTGTACTCAAAGGACAGCTATAGCAATCTAGAGAAGCTTTAGGTTTTCCCTTCTTTTCCGCCAAGTGATTAGCCAAGGCCATCAATATACCGAAAGCAAAGAAACCGCCGGGAGCTAAGCCGAGAACAGCAATCGGCTCGATACCGCCGACTAAAATGCTGTGCCCCAGAACGGAGCCAGCACCCAAGATTTCGCGGAACAGACCCATGCAGAGCAGAGCACAAGTAAAACCGATACCCATGCCCAATCCATCAATTGCCGAAGCAAGAACGCCGTGTTTACCGGCGAAAGCCTCTGCACGGCCGAGGATAATGCAGTTAACAACGATAAGTGGCAAATAAATACCAAGTTGTTTATCTATGGCCGGCACATAAGCCTTAACCAACATCTGAACAATCGACACGAAAGTAGCGATGATTACGATATATGCCGGGATACGGACTTTGTCAGGAATAAGTTTACGCAGTGCCGAAATAACCGTATTTGAGCAAACCAGAACGATGGCTGCCGCCATTCCCATACCGAAAGCGCTCTCCACGCTAGTTGTAGTTGCCAAAGTCGGGCAAGTACCGAGAACCAAGCGCAATACAGGATTTTCGCGAATAATACCTTTGGTAAATTCCGCTTTTAGACTTATTTTACCTTCAGACATAATTACTTAGCCTCCTTTCCGTTAACCAACGCAAAAAGATCCATCGCGGTATTGACACTTTTCGTAACTGCTTTACTGGTTATTGTCGCAGCGGAAATCGCTTGAATCTCATCATCCTTGCTTGCGCCGTCTTTGACTACGTGCAGTTTAGATTTCTTTCCCTTGTATTGGTCGATGAACTCCGGTTTGGAAGCATTCATACCAAGGCCGGCCGTTTCCTGCATTTCCAAAATCTGAGCTCCGGCAATTGAGCCGTCAGCTTTTATAGCAGTTAAAACAACCACAGGACCACCATAGCCGTTAGTCTGAGTATTAAAAACGTAGCCTATAGTTTTTCCACCGGCTTTACCCACTTGGACTTCGTATTTTTTACCGTTAAGTTCTGTCGTCTGCGCAGTAAACTCTTCAACTTCCGGCAGCATTTCTTTGTAAATGCGCTCGGCAGTGGCCTTGGTGTTGGCGGCAATAACCGGTTCAGTAGCTTGGTTGGTCACAGCTAGCAGGAAGGTAGTAATCAGGCACACCACAAAAAGACAGATTGTCGGCTGAAGGATTGCTTTAGCTACAGGATTCATTTTTAGCATATCATTCACCTCATTTCGTGGCGGCGGCCTTTTTGGCGTCGCGCTTTTTTACTTTAATTACCCCGAACGGTAACGGGATCGTTATTCCGTTGATGTACGGGACGAATAAATTCATAATTACAATGCTGTAGGCCGTCGCTTCCGGCATGCCGCCGAAATAACGAATAGTAGCGGTCAAAAAGCCGCAGCCCAAAGCAAAAATTGTTTTTCCTTTCGGCGTAACCGGTGAAGTTGTGTAGTCGGTAGCCATAAAAATAGCACCCAAAAACAATCCGCCGCTCAGCAATGAAGTTATGGCGTACATTATATTTCCGCTGTAAAGCAGAGCGAGCACGAAGGTTGAAGCAACATAAATTACCGGAATGATCCAAGTAATGACTCCGCGCCACAGCAAATAGATCAAGCCAATGAGAAGGCAGATTATAGATACTTCACCGATGCTTCCGGTGTGCAGACCAAGTATTGCGCCTTTCCAATTTACCAGGTTAGCTTGTGAAATATCGTTCAGATGGCCCTCCATAACAAGGCCTTTCATAATCTGCATAGGAGAAGCGGAGGAAACGGCATCACCGGCCGTAAATCCGGCCGCCACTGCCGCCGCCGATTGTGACAACTTAGGTACTCCAGCCACAGCTTTGGCGAACGACACCGACAAAGCAATACGGCCGATCAATGCCGGATTGACGAAATTCATACCGATGCCGCCGAAAAATTGTTTGGCAATTACAATCGCCACGAAATCCCCGACGACAACCATGTATAGTGGCATGTTGGCTGGCAGACAAAACGCTAGCAGAACGCCGGTAACCGCTGCACTTAAATCGCCGATTGTCCCGGGTCGTTTCATTATGCGGCGGCTCAACCATTCAAAGAAAACACAAGCAACTACCGAGACTGCTGTCATCAATAATGCGCTGAATCCGTACAGCCAAACGGCGTATATCAATGCCGGAACCATCGCTATCAAAACATCGCCCATTAATCTTGTCGTAGTGACCGGACTGTGAAGGTGGGGCGAAACTGAAACATTCAAAAATTTTTCTTCCATGGCTTATCGCTTTCCCTTCTTAATAAAGTCTTTACTCAATTTCATGTACTGTACCAGCGGAATATGTGCAGGGCACTCATAAGCGCAACTGCCGCATTCGATGCAGTTCATCACGCCGGTCGCCGACAACGCAGCATATTTTTGGAATTTAACCGTATCCATAATCCGTTTGGGTAAGAGATTCATCGGGCAATGTTGTGAGCAACGTCCGCAGCGAATGCAATCGGTTTCCGGGCCGTTGTTAACCATGCGTTCTGAGAAAAATAATAAGCCATTGTTATTTTTTAAGATTGGTTGGTCGAGGGATGAAATGGCGAGTCCCATCATCGGCCCACCCATTAAAATTTTGGACGGTTCACCGGTTAGTCCACCGCAAAATTCTACGATATCTTTAATCGGGGTACCAATTACCGCACGAATATTTTGCGGATGCGCAATTATATCTCCGTCAACGGTGATATTTTTGGCTACCAACGGGTGGCCGGTTCGTAAATAATCACCGACAAAGGCAACTGACGTCACATTCATGACAACGCAACCGACATTGGCAGGTAACCCCCCAGCCGGAACCCGTCGTCCGGTTGCAGCATAAATAAGCGTTTTTTCTGCGCCTTGTGGGTAGCGTGAGGGCAAAGCCATAATTTCCACATCAGCGTTTATTGCATCACCGGCCTCGCTGCGCAATGCTTGCAAGAGTTTGGTTACCGCATCTTTTTTGTTGTCCTCCGTGCCAATGACAACGCGGGGAATATCAAGATATTTGGTTACAGCCGCTATACCGGCCAAAAGGTTATCGGTATTGTCGAGCATAGCACGATAGTCAACCGTAAGATAAGGCTCACATTCCGCTGCATTAATGACCAAAATTTCAAACGGGTGGTCCTTGGGTGCGCGTAATTTAACATGGGTCGGGAATCCGGCTCCACCTAGGCCTACTAGCCCCGATTGTTGTATGGCCGCTATAAATTCATCGCGGCATGTAACAGTCGGAGGAGTTATTGTTTCATCCCACACATCTTCTCCGTCACAGTCTATGGTGACAGCCGTCATTCTTGCTCCGGTAGCACCCACAAACGGGCCAACTGCTTTAACTTTACCTGAGGTTGAAGCATGAATCGGTGCCGATACAAAGGCTTCCGATGTCCCTATCACCTGTCCTTTTTTTACCTGATCACCGGGTTTTACGATCGGTACACAGGGCGCACCGATATGTTGCCCCATAGGAATTATCACTTGTTTCGGAATGGGCATTTCCACTACCGATAAGTTTTTCGTTCCCTTGGCATGGCTCGGTTTAACACCGCCATGAAAACGCTTCAAACCCGAGGCCTGAGTTCTCAAAAATGGACTCATATTCTGCCTCCTTCATTCGTTTGTTTCCGTATTTTTTTATAAATCTTGTTTCAAGCTTAATTTTACAAACATACGTGGTTCATTGCAACAAATTCGGCTAAATTCGCCTAAGCTAACTCTTGTAAACCGCGTTCTTTTTGTACAGTTTGCACAAGCTAACATTATCAATAAATTTTGCTTCGCTTATCTCAATACCTTCATTCGGATCTTTTCTTCGCGAAAAATGTGATTAATATCACTATCTTGTCCAATATTTGCTTTTAATCAAACTCGGCTGAAATATATATCCGGACTTTGAACTTTTTATATTGGTGCAAAGCGACAAATTACAGCTAAAAAATTAACATATCTTTTAAAAATTAGTCGATTTTAACTTCTGCAGGTGAGGGGGATGAATTGAGTTGAGAAATTGTTCCATCATATTGATCTTAGCAATTCGAGTTCGTTCGGTGTTGTGATTTACTCTACAGCCGCAGCCATTATGCAGCCGCATTAACAGCCACTCTCACTCTCAGGGGAGTTCGTGCTCTCAGTTTCTATTACTAAAAGTAAACGACCCGACTTAATGTCAGGCCGTTTGCCGTTTTTACTCTATCTGTGTTTTCATCCATGTTGTCAGGCGATTACGCGGAATAGATAAATTTAAATGCCAAAATCAGATAAACCGCAAATTGTTGCGACCACACCGATCAATGAACTTAATATTGTTGCTGCTTCAGCATTACCCCTATCAATTTGACTGCAGGCAGAAGTAGAAGGAACATCATCTCTCGCAATTGTGAGGCATTCCTCGGTCTCTGGAAGGAATTTTATTTCACCGGCTTTTTCCCCTGCGTAATAACCTAGACCGAAGTAGCCAGCACCGCCTTTAGTGCCATCATTTTCTTTGTCATCGTCTTTAACCGAGGGCATAGATAAGCTTTGGCCCTTAACATAGGAAATATCCAAATCGGATGTATTGGTTGAATTAGTATTCACCGCCTTAAATCTAATTCTAGCGTTGCCTTGTAAATCTGTTAGAACTCGTACCAATTTCAATGTGCCATCGTCGCCGTTCAAATGAAAAACAGCGGGTACATAACCGTCAAATTTGCGTAATTCATTAACTTTCAAACTGACTTCACTACCGGTAACAAAGACTTTCGCGTCCTCGATAATATTATCATTTGCATCCTTAAACGGCTCTTGTAATAACGGAGATACGGCATTCTTCGCCGGTTTGAGATAACGAATTTTCAAAGTGATCTTTTTTGTTTGGTCAAGATCAACCTCAGCCAAATTATTCATTTTTAAGGTTAAATCATTTTTCATTTGAGTTGCTTCAGCCATACTTGTATAGACAGCCCGGCCTAAAAGTAAATCTTCCGCCAGTGCAATTTGGTCAAGGAATTCCGTACGTCCGGGCTCACTAAACCCTTTACCTGCAGCCGGCATTTTAGCAATAGCCGCAATGTAGGTAGCCTTCAGTTCACGCAAATCGGTCGGCACATAGTCTTCTGTCTGCAAAGCGGCCATAGCGTTAGTTAAATTAGTAGCGGTCTGCTTGAAATCGCGATGAGTCGTAGCCGGATCGGCATGGTGAGGTACAAGAATCGTTTTTAAGTCAGGGGTGTTCAGCAGTTTAACCGCCTCAGCATATGCAGTCATAAATGGTTCGAAAGTAGCCTTAGTAAAGCGCTTGTTTTTCTTACCGTTTTGATCAATTTTGCTTTTGGCGTCTACGGCCAATTTTCGTAATGGCTCACGGTGGAACGGCTTAGGCATTATAGCCGCAAAAGTTTCATTTAATTCTTGAAGTAATTGGTCGATTACATGCTGTTTTATTATTTCTCCGTCACGGACTTTTTGAATCATCGTCTCGACCTCACCGCGCTTAGCTTCATATGCCGCAATTGTGGTCTCATCCATTTCAATACCAGCAGTCTTGGCCGCCTCATAGTCGTTAATATGTTCCACATTGGCTTTATCCAAAGCATCAACATTTGGGCGTTCTGGTACCAAGTCCAGCTTGACAGTAAACTTTTCACCGTTCAAGCATAATTCAACTTCATTGCCTCGAACAGGTACACTGTCATTATCCAGCCTAAAAACTTGCCATTTTTGCGGATCATCACCGGAATTTGCTTTTTCCCATTTCAACGTGGCATTTATACCTGAATTATAGAGTAGATAACATCTTTCATTGGGAAGTAGGTAGGAACTGTCAAATTTTGTTATCCCAATGTCGGCTGCATGGTAGGGATCGCCAATTTTTCCGTAAATTATTAAGTCTTTAGGACTGTATTTATTGCCGTCAGATATCGTTTGAGCCCAAACAGTGAAGTTAAATTTGCCAGCCTGATGTGTGAATTCCTGCGGCACCCCATCCTTCTGAATCGATTCGAACGTCACTTGATCAGCTTCAATAGCGTCGACTGTTGTAATATCTCCCCGGATTACCACCAAGCTCGCTGCTGCTAGTGTAAGTAGCCCTATACCGACAGCTAGTGTCCGGCTGAAAATAGAGCAGATCTTTTTTAATAACATGTTACCCTCCTAGATTTAAGTCTACTTGCAAGCGTCAGTAGTCAAAATTCAAGTCTATCAAGCCTGTGTCCACGGCTTAAACCGCTAATTCTGGCCAGCACCAAACATCTTAGGCTTAAACTTAGGCTTAGTATCTTTCCTGACGCAAACACGTCAAACTAATTATTGGCATATTATACAGAAAAAATTAGCCGCAGTAAACTCACCTTTGCTTTGGTATTAACACTAAATTTATTCAGTTTTATAACAGCTTTAGTTGCTTTGCATATGGAAACGAAATGCTGGCAAAATTTAGATAAGGTGAAGTATAGCCTCACACAAAGAATACGTGGAAATGGATGCAATGGGGCGAGAGAAGCAAGAAAACGTGGAAGCTGGAAGCTGAGTCAAGTGGAAAAGTTGTCAGCGAGATAGCAGACCGGAGATTTCCGCCTGAGCAAAGTGATATTTTTTCCCACAGAAGTGGCAGCAAAGCTCAATGCCGGCCGGGTCGGCAGCAAGGGACTGTAATTCACTACGACCTAAAGTGAGCAGGTTCCGTTCCATCCGGGCCTGATTGCACGGACAATGATAACTGATCGGGCGACAGTCTAAGTAGGTAAGCTCAGGATCACCCATGAACAAATCAATTATTTGAGCCGGGCTGAAGCCTTCCTCCAGCAAAAAGGTTATCTCCGGAAAACCTCCCCCAGCACGTTTTTCAATATATTCCAAGTCTTCTTCCGTATGTCCGGGCATCAGCTGAACCAACAAGCCACCGGCATAACTTACCCCTCGGTCATTCATCTTTACGCCTAAAGCGAGAACACCGGGGATTTGCTCCGAGGTCAATAAATAATACGCAAAATCTTCGGCAATTTCTCCGGTAAGAAGTTCTACTGTACCAACATATGGTTCACGCAGCCCAAGATCTTTAATAACCGTCAATTCACCTTTTCCAACAGCTGCTCCGACGGCCAGCTTGCCGGGGCGGATTTCGGCCGTGCTAACATGGGGATTTTTCACAACTCCGCGCACGCGTGAATGGCAATCGGCAACCATTGTCATCCCTTGAACCGGGCCGTTACAGCGTAAAATACTGGTTATCGTGGATGTTTCATCTTTTAAGTCAGCCGCCAAAAGTTGCGTTGCCATGGCCATTCGTCCGGCGGCAGCGGCCATTAAAGGGGATAAATCATGGATAGCGACCAATTTACTTACGGTTCCTTCTGCTCGCAGAGCGGCTAATTTCACATGGCCGCCTCGTGCCGTGGCCCGCACCAAATGATCTCCGGATATTGTCACATCGGCAGCTGTCAGCACTTGGTGGCTGTCTTCTGCGTCAACAGTCAGTTTTTGTAGTTTATTCTGATTATCTTCGTATGGATTCATATCTCCTACCTCTTCGGCTTGCCGCCTTGCATGTGCTTTACGCGCTATAAATTTTATGAGTTCTATTTAGCGTTATAAGTTCTATAAGTGCAAAAGTGTTAAAGTGTTGTAAAAGTTATGCCGTTAAATATTGCGTATATTGGGCAGCTCTTATACCGTATCACTGCGTTCCGCCACACATAAGCGTCGACCGTCTTGACCGATAGGGCGATCTGCCAACACCTGCCAGCCATTTGCCTGAAGCTCTTGACTTAAAATATCAGCCGCCAACGCCCATTCCTCAATCCGTGTAGTAAAACGCTCATAACCTCCGTCCGATTTGCGGCGAAAAAGATCAATCGTAGCGACATTATACCCGGAAACATAATCGTTTTGCCAACCCAAATAATGCTTGGGGGAAGTATCGACATAAACTTGGTTGAGGAAATTTTGTCGCATATAAGAGTCAGTGATATAGTCAAAAATCAAACAGCCGTGCGGGCGAACCGCCGTATGCAAACCATGCCAAAACGAATTGCGCTTCGTTACCGACAAATGATTAACCGTGTCGAGCCAACAAACCGCGCCATCAAACGAGGCCTCCGGCATAGCCAAATCTGCCAGATCGGCGCAATAAAAGGCATAGTGTCTGGCCTTTAGCCGAGCGTCAATGTCGTCTTCCTCCGGCATGCCACCGTATTTTTTCAGCCAAGTCTCATCTTCGAAAGCAAACGCTTTGGCTTCCGCTATAGCCAGCTGTTCCATGCTTATATCCACTCCACTGACCGCATAGTCGGCTGCCAACAAAGCTAAGGTAACTCGCCCACTACCGCAACCGCAGTCCAAGATTCGGCAGCGACGGCCGTCAAGTTCGCATGGAATCCGCTCTTTAATTTCTGCTAAAGCAATGTTCACAAGCTCGGCATCATTTCCACCTTGAAAGGCGTCATAGAACTCGCTCAAAACATCATAAGCCGACCTGTTGTTATTATTATTTCCCTTTGACCTATTGTTATTGTTATTTTCCTTCATGCAAATATTTGATCGCTCTCGCCAATTGGCTATCTTCCGCTAAAGTCAAAGTTTCAACGTTTTTGCGTTGTGCTTCAGGAGCCAGAGTAACTTCGATATCCGGTCTCAGCCCCACCCCGTCCAAACTCTCGCCTTTGGGCAGAATATATTGAAATGTTGTTATATTTAATGCTGAGCCGTCCGGCAAAACATGGGTTTGGGTAGCCACGCCTTTACCGTATGTTTGCGTCCCGATCAATTTGGCTCGACCGCGATCACGCAATGCCCCGGAAAAAAACTCGGAGGCACTGGCGGAATTGCCGTTCAGGAGTATCGCAAATTTTACTGTAGATGGAATCATCGCTCCTTTATTAGTCTTCCATTCCGTCTGATAGGCTCGGCCGTGATAACGCCCCCTGATAGTGGCGATCGGCCCTTCCTCCATAATTGCATCAAGGGCTTTGCTCATCGCTTCGGCATCTCCACCGGGGTTGTTGCGCAAATCAAGTACGATCTTTTCTGCTCCTTCTTGCACCACTTTTTTTAAAGCCGGAATAAACTGTTCCGCCATGGTTTCGGTAAACTCACGCACACGGATATAGCCCATTTTGGTATTAAATGTATCAGCGGTCGGCAAAATTTTTGCCATAACTTCAACTGTTTTAACTTTGCCGCGTACAACCTTAAAAGTTATATTTTTCGCTTGAGAAGGTCGCCGCATTTCAAGCTCAACAGTTGTACCTTCCTTGCCGCGCACGGTAAGAGCTAAAGCAGTCACATCAGCAAATTCTTGCACCGATTTGCCGTTAACCCGAACAAAAATATCACCGATTTGCAATCCTGCTTTGGCCGCCGGGGAGTCCGGAACGAGATCAGCTATGCTAAGTTCTTTATTCGGTGCTTGCGAGACAGTCGCGCCAATGCCGCAATATTCACCACTTATGGACTGCCGGAAATCTTCATTTTCCTGCTTCGTCATATAACGAGTGAATTTGCTGCCTAAGTTACTCGGCAAACCGGCATAAACTGCTTCAAACAACTGTTCATCTTTTAGCGGCAAGTAGTAGTTATTTTGCAAAAGTGACCATATACGACCCAATTTGGCAACGGCAGCCGGATTGCGGCTGACCACGGCTTGGAAGCCGGTGTTCTCACGGTGGTGAACATAGCCGAAAAACAATAATCCACCAACTATCTCCAAAAGTAAAATCGCTGCTAAAATTATTGCCACGGGGCGGCTACCCCAAGTTAAATATCTGCGTTCGGTTTTGGATTTGGCCTTAAGTTCTGTTTTATCTTTTCTCTCAGCCGTTGTCTCAGCTGCTGCTTCAGCCGTTGTCTCAGCTGCCGCTTCAGCTGTTGTTCTGACTTTTTTGCCTGCATCATGCTCAGAATCAGGAATTTTTGCCATCTGCCGCTCTCCAATCTGAAACCACCGGCTGAAAATTATATTAATAATCACTTCCGGTGGTCTACAATTTAAATAAATATTTAATCCACATCTTGCTACTTACATTGGTTGCTGTCGCATTGCCGCCAATTGTTGCCGCGGCTCACCATGTCGCCTAACACTCAGCCACCTAAGTACAGCATCGGATCAATCGTGTTACGAATACCACGTTTCGGATTCTTCTCGTCATATACCTCGAAATGCAGGTGCGGCCCGGTCGACATTCCGGTTGACCCACAATACCCGATGACCTGTCCCTTAGCCACATGCTGTCCCGGCGAAACAGCAGTGTTCAGCAAATGCCAATAACCGGTACCCAGACCACCGCCGTGGCTGATTTGGACATAGTTTGCATCCGGTGCCGTCATACGTCCGGGATAGGGACAATGAACCGTCATGACTACCCCTTCCCACGCCGCCACCACCGGGGTGCCGGCTACATTCGGCCCGGAAAAATCGGTGCCGGTGTGCATGTAACCGTTTGCGGTATCAAAGCCCAACGCTCGGTAACCGTATGGCGAAGAAATTTGACGCCCGGCCGGCAAGGGCCAAACGGCATTACTTCCAGCCGGATTCAACAAAGAAATCTGCCCCTTATATTTTGACAAGGCCGCCTGATAAGCCTGAAACGCCGCTTCTTTTTGTTGGAGATCCTTTTGCACGTCCTGCAGCTCCATAGTTCGGTTTTGCAAAAGTCCGGAAAGCTGGCCGGCCTGATCTTTCGCCACGCTGATACCTTCTTGCAGCTTTTCGATTTCCGCCACTTTTTCTTTAAGGAAAGCATTGAATTCGTCTCGAGTCTTGGTGGCAACTTCCGTGGCAGCTCGTTTGAGATCTTCAGCATACTGCAGGTCATCAATAATGTTGCGGTCCGACTTGGCGATTGCCCCGATCATGCGGATGTTGCTGAAAAATCCTTCTATGCCGTTGGAAGCCAATAAAATCTCATAAGGCGATTTTTGCTTAAAATAAAACATAGCAGCCACGCGTTGCTGGTATTCTTCTCTTTTGGCAACCAAACGCTTTTCGGCCTCAAGTTGCTCGTTTTGACGTTGCAGCAATGTCGTTTCTGCTTCCTTTATTTGCGTTTCCAGACGGGCTTTGTCTTCCCGCAATTCATCATTTTCCAGTTCCAAATCGTGCAGCTTTCGATTTATCCCGGCCGACTGTTGTTTAATATCCGCAATGGCCGCTTCCGTATCCTTAACTTTTTTCCGTGCCGCCTCTATGGCTCCCGCCATTTCCTTGCTTTTGGTCGCCGTATCTATAGCAGTCATAGTTTGAGGCCCGGAGGTCAATATCAGTGCAGTCATAACCGCACCCACCAGCAGACGCATGACAGTACGCCTTTTGGCGAGCATTCCCGAAATCACACCTGCTTTGCCGAACGCACGGCCTACTTTGCCGGACACGTAGTCAGCTCCATCCGTGCCACATCTGGCCTTTTTCCCGAATTTATGCCCAATTCCGTTTATCATAATTCAATCTGTCCACCTTTACATCTGCCGTCCCGGCGCCCTTTTACTGCTCCCGGTTCGGCGCTTAATCTCAAATCCAAGCACGCTGACCGCTTCAATCGCCTCAATTGATTTGAAGTTCAAGACTAAACTTTGACGTGACGCCGTACCGACATAATACTGCCGAACATGCCGACAAACATTCCGATCGCCGCCGTTATCACCATAATTTTCCAAGCTACCAAGTCAACCTTCAATAACGCATATATACTGTTGACATCTGTGTTGGCCATTAGCTTTATATAAATCGCTTCATAAGCAAAGTATAGAATTATCCAACTTATAATCGCCCCAAACAAACCGGTAATCGCACCCTCCAATACGTAAGGAATACGAATGTAAGCGTTGGTTGCACCGATATATTTCATAATTTCGATTTCTGTACCACGCGAAAAAACCGAAATTCTTACCATATTGGAGATGATAAAGAAAGCTACGATGAACAACACCAAAAACACAGCCAAACTTCCGATATTTACCCAACGGTTGGCCTTAATCAAGGTATCACCTATAGTCTGACTGTAGTCAATTCTTTCCACCCCGGGAACACCTTCGATCTGCGCCTTAAAGCCATTGATTTCTTCTGGACTTTTCAGCTTAACGACTACCGAGGCCGGAATAAGACTGCTGTCGAAATAATCGAGTGAAGAGGCATCCTTGCCCATACTTTCTTTAAACTTGCGGAAATTTTCATCTGAAGTGTTCTTTGTATAACTCAAAGTTCCCTTGTAATTTTCTACCGCCTGCACCAAAGTATTCATCGTCTGCTCATCTGCGCCAGGCTTCAAAAAGACTTCTACCGGCGGCTCCTGGCTAATACGGTGAACCAAACTATTAATATTCAGCGAGAAAAGCGCGAAAGCCCCGATCAACGTCAGCATGAGCGTCATCGTGGTCACCGAGGCCAAAGTCAGCAAAGGATGGCTGAAGATATTGTGCAAACTTTCTTTGATTGAATGGAAAAAAACCCGAATTTTCATATTGCCCCCTATTTGTATGTTGCACGTTTAGCGTCACGCACCAGGTAACCGCGTTCAATCTCAATGACTCGCTTCTGCATGCGATTAACCAAATTGACATCGTGGGTGCAAACAATTACCGTCGTTCCGTTTTTATTGATCTCATCCAAGATGGCCATAATCGACTCACTCGTTGCCGGATCCAAATTTCCGGTCGGCTCATCGGCCAACAAAAGCATCGGGTTATTGACAATGGCTCTGGCAATCGCAACCCGTTGTTGCTCACCACCGGAAAGCTCGTTCGGCTTTACATTCGCCTTTTCCTTAAGCCCGACAATGCTCAATACAATTGGCACTCTACGCCTGATATCCCGTTTGGACGCGCCCAAAATCTCCATGGCAAATGCTATGTTTTCGTACACGGTTTTTGTTTTAATCAAGCGGAAATCCTGAAAAATCATGCCAATGCTGCGGCGCAAAAACGGAACCATGCGTCGACGTAATTTGTGTATATCCAAATCATCGATCGTGACAGTGCCTTCATTGGGATGCTCCTCACAGCTCATCAGCTTAATTAAGGTTGATTTGCCGGAGCCGCTTTGCCCGATGACAAATATAAACTCTCCGTTCTCGACCTGAAAACTGACATTGCGCAAAGCATATTCTTTTGCCGTATTGTAAGACATACTAACATTATCAAATTCTATCAAAATAATCCTCCTTACCGTATACCGCTTGTACGATTAACGGGAACAGTCCAGTATATTCTAACATATAAGATTAACCAAAAAGTTAAAAGTTAATAACATTATTTATTTTCAGCCGCCTTCAGCCACTTTCAGCCGCTTTCGGATCAAAAAACCCGCCGGCATGTCGACGGGTTTGTACGGGCTAAATTGAATCAAGGCTTATTAACAATGTTCCAACAATATTCAACAACACTCCGACCTTATTCCCGAATCGATTCAGCAGAATTAATTGTGTTGCCACCAACGGTTGGCCCGGTCATAGTTAAGGCCGTTCTGGCGTTCCAAGTATTGGCGTACCATCGCTGCCAATTTGAACAAAACAGCATCATCGAAATTGCGCAAATCGAGGTTGGTTATCTTTTGGACTTTGTCCAAGCGGTAAACCAAGGTGTTACGATGCACAAACAACTGCCGCGCCGTTTCGGATCCATTCAAATTATTTTCAAAAAATTTATTGATGGTCAGCAGGGTCTCAGAATCGAGATTCTCATAAGCATCATTGGGAAAAACTTCGTCAAGAAACATATAGCACAATGTCGCCGGCAATTGATAAATTAGTCGCCCCAAACCAAGTTTGTCGTAATACATTATCGGGGTTTCCTGATCAAAAATCGTTCCAACCGTCAAAGCCAAAGATGCTTCACGATAAGATTTGGCGCATTCACGCAGCGTATCAGCCGGCATACCGACGCCAATTGAAATCTTACTTTCCGGATCGGCATCTTTAAATGCCGCCAAAATATCCTTGGCCAAACCTTCAACCTGTTTGTATGACTCGGCCGCAATCTCTTTCAATACAACAACGTTGCTCTCATCCATAGACAAGAGAAAATCTGTACGTTGATCGTTAACTAATTGGCGCAAAACGTTCAAGTTTTCCATCGGGGTCTGATGCGGTAGATGAACCAACAAGGCCACACGGCGAGCCGCGTATGGAATTTTGAATTCGCGTGCTTTGAGAGGAATATCTCCCGGCAACTCATTTTCTAGCAATATGTTTTTGAGTAAAGCTTCTCGGTTGACTTCCGTATTCGCATCGTATATTGATTCGCTCACCCAGCCGGTAAGTAAATTAAGATATGCCTGACTGTGATCATCAGTACCTTGCATAAAGCAGACATATTCGTTACCTAAACTGTCCGTAAATGATCGGTAGCATGATCGGCCACTAACCGCAAAATCATTGCCGCTCAACAAAAACTCGCGAGCAAAATGATCGTCACTGTTGGTCAGGCTGTCATCGGAACATATCAGAACCTTGCCTGTATTGTCGATTATGCCACATACCAAACCGGTAAATTCCGCGGCTTTCTCCACACATCTGATCATTTTTTCCATCGCATTACCTCCCAAATCACAACACGTCATCATGCATAAATTATGATATCACATAACTTTGCTTTTTGGTAGTTATGTCAGGGACAAATTGCTGTACATTACCTTATTGATTCGACAATCTTTAGGCGCTGAAAAATCGGCCGTGCTACCACAAATATAAATCCACCGCAAAAAGCCCCTAAAGTATAAAGTAAAAAGTCTGCTAATGAAAACAGCCCCCGTGCCGTCAATAGTTGTATAACTTCGATCGCCAAACCCAGCCCTGCGCTAAATGCGATAACTTTGTACAACGACCATTTGCCCATTGCCAAGCACCCGGTAAATGCAATCAGTAAAAACAGAACAAAATTTATTATAGTTATATAAATTGATATATTATCATTAAAAAAATCTTGAATAAACGCAAAAGGGTTTAATTCTATTCCCTCAGCTTGAGGTCCCGGGCGAAACACGAGCAAATCCACCAATAATACCAAACTTGCCACCCACAAGATAATTGCCCAAATTCTGGCTTTATAATATAGAATATGGGAAATAGCTTGAAAAATAATTAACAAGGCCAAGAGCAATGTTACCGAAAAAAAATGGAGTTTCTAAAGTAGGACTTACGTTGCCAATGCTCATAAGATCACTAAAAATATACTTATCAAGGAAATATAGTATTAGTACGGTAAAGGTAATCAGGCTGATCTCCGTAATAACTTTTTTCAGATAGACTTTAATTAACTGTTTCATAGAAAACTACCTTTCCTTCTATATCAGAAGTAGAGGGACACTTATCTGAATCAGCTAGCACAGGTGTACTCATTACACAAGAGAGAAGGATTAGGCCTAAAAAAGCAGCATAAAACTTTTGCATTTTTTGATCATTTGCAAATGCTATTAGCATATTGAATCATAGAATCGCGGCACGCGCTTATTAATATTTATCGTAATTTCGTAATTAATTGTTCCTTGTAAGGCCGCCAACTCATCGGCTGTCATCGAATTTGTTGCTGCCGCGCCGAACACGGTCACCTGATCTCCCAGCTTAACTTGATCAACTATATCAGTGATATCAATCATGCATAAGTCCATACAAATGTTGCCAACTTGCCGCACGCGGTGGCCAGCAAGTAAGACTTGCAGCTTTTCGCTCAATGCACGAGCTATGCCGTCACCATATCCAACCGAAATCGTGGCTACCCACATGTCACGCGAAGCGGTAAAGCGACGATTGTAACCGATTGAAGTTCCTTTTGCCACTTTTTTGATCAATACTACCTTAGCATATAGGCTCATTAGCGGTTTATATTGCCCGGGTTGTACGTGACAAAAATCCGGCACAAATCCATAGACAAGTCCGCCGGCTCGTACCATGTCCAAGTGGTATTCCGGATAGCGCAAAATTGCCGCGCTGTTGCAGCAGTGACGATATCGAGGATAATAACCGGCCGTGGCAAGGACTTCTGTAGCTTTCTTAAATCGTTCAAACTGAAGTTTTACGAAATCTGATTTTGCCTCATCGGCCGTGGCAAAATGAGTAAATATTCCCTCAACATCCACATTAGGCAAAGCGTATAATTTTTTGGCAAATTCAATCAAGTGCTCATCTGCCGGGATTCCTATGCGTTCCATACCGGTTTCAATTTTCAAATGTATTTTGGCAGTTTTATTCAATTTTATTGCCGCCAAACTCATCGCCTCCGGCAGCGTCAATTCGTACACTGTTTGCGTCAAATCATTCGCTACTATATCCATCGCTCGACTTACATCGGTGTAGCCGAGGACCAAAATCGGTGTTTTGATATCGTTGCCGCGCAGCTCCAAGGCCTCGTCAACTGTCGCCACTGCCAAATACTCCACGCCGCAATCAATCATGGTGCGTGCCGTCATTACAGCACCATGGCCGTAAGCGTCACCCTTAATAACGCCCATTATTTTCACTTGCGGAGCAATCGCGGCGCGAATATTGGCTATGTTATTCGCCAGATTGGCCAAACTTATTTCCGCCCAGCAACGATCACGCTTGTTCGAAACTGTATGATATTGTTCAATTTGCAAAATTTACGCCCCCAATTTTGTGCTATATATGTTTCCGCCGTTTTGGCCGTTCTCCTACGTGCTCCTAGTTTAGGCCATGCTCCCGTCGGTTATATCTGTACCTTAGTTTGCCGCTCAGTCTGTCGCTAAGGCTTACGTCATTGTCCCAGACTCAAGTTCTGCCATAATTTGCCGCATCAAACGCAGCTGTTCCTGCCAAAAGAAGCAGCGCGGACTGCCGCCGTTAGCAATATAAATCTCTGCCGCCCGCCCGCATAAAAAAGCCCCCAATGCCGCAGCTACAGGTAAATTGTGTCCTTGTGCAGCCAACCCAACAATCGTACCAGCCAGCAAGTCGCCGCTGCCAGCATGGGCCAGAGCAGAATTCCCGTAAGGCAGATAAACTATTTTGTCGTCAAACCCCGTTAAAAAACTATATGCCCCTTTAACCAAAATATTTGCCTGCCAAATTTCGGCCAAAGCTTCCGCTTCAAGCGATAAATCGCTTTCTGACTTTAGCATCTCCGCCTTTTCGGGCAGAGCGGCCGTTGCTTTTAGAAGGCACTTATACTCACCTAAATGTGGCGTAAAGAGGGGTTTACTTAAGCCTGCAGCCCGGCGTTTTTGCATTAATTTAATCGAATAAGCCGGTTTTAAGCTAAGCGCAGTCAAAGCTGAAGCGTCAAAAACCGTCTGTCCCGGCCACGCCAAGACGGCTTCAATAATCGTTTCCAAAGCGGAGTTAATATTCAGCCCAGGGCCGACCAAACAAGCAACCTTGGCCGGGTCACCCAAGTTAGTTAGATAATCTTGCACGCGGCTACGCAGTTCGTCATCAGTCAGTTCACTCGGCCTCTCACTTGCCAATACGGCAGGATTATAGCTCAAAATAGCCGTTTCAGCCGAACGACCGACCCAAGCGAAAACCTTACCCGGACCGCTCTGCCATGCTCCGGCCACAGCTAAAGCCGCTGCTCCACTCATTCCCGGATCCCCGGCAATGATCGCCGCATTACCGTTAGTGCCTTTATAGGAATCGCGCTGACGTGGTTGCAACAAGCGGACAAAATCATCTAATTCAGGCAAAATTCGGCGGCAAAATGGCTGTTTTCCGTCAGGCGAGGCAAAACCTGAGCCTTTCGCCGAAACTGAGGCTGATAATGTTGCTGAGGCTGTGGACGTGGGAGGATTTTGCTCACCCACGGAATTTTTAGCCGCATCTAACGGAATCGTCAGAGGTGCGACCTTAACGTGGCCGCAATGATGCCTGCCTTGATTGATGTATAAGCCGGGTTTTCCGTAGCCGAAGGTAATTGTCGAGTCAGCCAAGATAGCTATTTCACTTGCCTTGCCAGTATCGGCTTCAAGCCCGGAAGGAATATCCACCGCCAAAACGGTAGCCCCGCCCTGCTTAGCCGAATTCACCGTTATAGCTGCAGCTCTAAATTCTGCATCCACCGGACGCCCGGCTTTGTAACCGGTACCCCAGACAGCATCTACATACAATGTTGTCGCATCAGCTGTCAACTCCGCAAGCGGGGCGATTTCTCCCCCACAAAGCAAATACCCTGAACGATTTAAAGCAGCATCTCCTAAGCGTTCTCGCTGCGGTAAATATTCATACACTTTGATATGTCGGCGCAAATCAGCCGGTAAATGACAGCTGTCCGTTACTAAATGGCGAGCCAAAGCGTAGCCGTCACCCCCGTTATTGCCACAACCACACAAAATAGCTATGTTTTTAATTTCTCTTGTTCTTGCCCTCACACCGGGTCGCGACAAACCAATTTTGCAGTCACAATCCCCCTCGGTAGAACTGTCAGTTTTACGTACTATGTTGTACACGGCTTCGGCCAAAGCCACGGCCGCCTGCTCCATCAATAATATGGTAGGTAACCCGGTTGTTTTGCTGAATGAAGCATCCGCCGCTCTTTGCTCGGCTGCTGTTACCAAAAACATCCTCTACACCTCCGTTGTTGCCGTTGCTGCCGTTGTTGCCGTTGGCTTAGGCTCGGCCGCCAGGTCTGAACTCCCCGGTAGGTTTCCCGTCGCAACAGCTAAAACAGCTGAACGCCTGCTTCTTCGCATACTCGCAATGTCGTCTTATCCCATAGCGAACATTGAACTTCTCCGATGTGGGCTTTCTGCAAAAGGAACATACATAAACGAGACTGACCGATACCACCGCCCATTGTCAGCGGTAAAATACCATCCATCAGTTTAGTGTGGAAGGGCAAATTCAAGCGTTCAAGGCAGCCTGCTTGTGTAAGTTGCCGATGCAGACTCTGGGGCGTGACACGAATTCCCATCGAGCTTATCTCCAAAGCAATGTCCAAAGGTTCATGATAAAGCAGCAAGTCACCGTTGAGTTGCCAATCATCATAGTCAGGGGCTCTTCCGTCATGTGGCTTGCCGTCACTTAGACGATCGCCGATGCCGATGATGAACACCGTTTTATACTTTCGGACTATGGCATTCTCCCTGTCTTTAGGCGGCATGTCGGGATACATTTGCAGCAGTTCCTCTGCTGTGATAAATTTTACTTCCTGCTCAATTTTGCAGATATTTTGCGGATAGCGAACTTCAAGTGCTTCTTTGGTACGAATGATCGCCGTCACAATCGCTCTTACCACTGCCTTCAAATAATCTATATTACGAGTTTCGGGGGTAATTACTTTTTCCCAGTCCCATTGATCAACGTATACCGAGTGCAAATTGTCCAATTCTTCGTCGCGCCGAATCGCGTTCATATCGGTGTATAAACCCTTGCCGGGCTTAAAACCGTAGCGATACAGTGCCAGACGTTTCCATTTAGCTAAAGAATGCACAACCGCGCCAGTTGCTTCTGCTGCCGGAATATCGAAAGTTACCGGACGTTCAACTCCGTTTAAATCATCGTTCAAACCCGAGGCCGGATCGACAAATAAAGGAGCGGAAACTCGGCGCAAATTAAGGGCACGGGCAAAATTCTCTTCAAAATTGAATTTGATCAAGCTGATCGCCGCTTGCGTTTCATACAACGTAAGTGTGGATTGGTAATGAGCCGGAATAAACGAAGTTTTCATATGCATCTCTTTTCTATGAAAAAATAATTGCTTCTATTTTACCACATAACCGCGTTAAATTTACCGCTCTAACCAATTCTACCGCAAATATCCACGCGCCATGAATCATTCACAGAAAAAATCCGAATCCCTACCAAACGGTAAAGACTCGGATTTTGCGCTATGGTGGACCCGGAGAGGATCGAACTCTTGACCTCTGCGTTGCGAACGCAGCGCTCTCCCAACTGAGCTACGGGCCCTTATCTTCTGCAGCGAAACGTCTATAAGTATACCGTGCCAAAGCACCAAGTGCAAGTACTAAAATTATAACGACCAGTTCAAAGCCGTACAATCTTTTCAGGTGAGGTGCCGAAACTACACCGAGATCATCGCCACTGACTGCTGCAACAACATTGTTTTCCTTAATCTCCGCCAAGCGGACATTGCGTTCAACCAGTAGATAAGTTCCTAACTCGGACGTCTGCAACACAACACCGTTATTGGCGGCTTTGACATTTAATTTCTCCAAGCTGTCGTTCACTAAGTGGTAAACTTCGATGTTGCTCTCTTTGAAGCCCTTGTCAATCGGCAAACGCAAGCGTATTTCGCTCTTTAACGCTAGTGCTTTATTAGCTTTATTTCCTACTTCCACATTATTAGCTTTTCCCTGTTTGGCAGAAGTCGGTGCCGGAGCAGCAGTAGTGGGTAACGGGGCTTGCCGTTTGGCAGCCCGCACTTGTGCTGCGGCTTCAGCAGCTTCGGCAGCACGTTTCGCAGCAATAGCCGCTTCCGCCTGCTCATCTTCACACAGTTCTAGCTGGTAGGTAATCCAACGCTGACCGCGTGAGCGCAAGAATTGTCGGTTTACCGAAGAAAGGCTCAGGTGCCGATTCTTCTCAACTTTAAAGATCGGTGTTTTGTCTATGGCCAATTTGGTATAAACGAGCTTTACGCCGGTGTTTTTATCAACGAGTTCACGCAATTGCTCATTATCCGCTTTCAGGCCGTCTGCATCTTCCTGCTCCGCGCGTTCTCTAAGCTTATTTAACTCGGCTACCGTCTTGTCTATGTCTTTCTGTGTAGCTTTCGGGTTCCAATACAAAGCCACCGCTTTTTTCATGGTTTTAACGTATTCTTTCTTTACGTCTTCGGACGCGAAAGGAAGATTCACATTTGATCCCAACAAGCTTTCTAACTTAGTCTTATCGACCTTGGTTTCCTGTTTGATCCCGGCGGTACGGGAATCCAGAACGCCTGATTTCGTCGCGGAGGACGGGCCCTCTGCAATCGCTTTATCGGCAGCTGCCTTCGCTGCCTTTACTTCTGCTTCTGTGTGTTTGGCTTTAGCTGGATCTTGCGCACCGTTTTTCGGCTCCGGCGGCGGTGAGTTTTTCGGTTCGGCCGGTGGGTTATTCTTGTTATCTTTTGCCGACTGATTGCCGTTGTTCGTATTCTCTCCGTTCGAATTGGCCAGGCTGCTCGGATTTGTCGTGACGTCTGAATCTTTGGGGGCCGAGCGGCTTAAATACCCATCTTTCTCCGGCTCATAAACATCGGTCGGTTTTTCAGTCGAAACATACTCGCTGGCAATATAAGCTTTGCGACCGTCCTCAATTTGAATCATTGTCCAGCCTGTGGTCACGCCTAAACGCCGGAATGCGTCACCCGCCATGGCTCGCATAAGAATTGGTGAAGAAGTATTGTGATCTTGGCGTATATTTACCGAATTAAAATGGCTGTATACTATATCATTTTTTGGTTTTATTTCCCAACTCGGTGCACGGTTGACGGCACCATCATAAACTAACAAATTATAGCCGATGATTATGTTCATGAGTTTGCGGCCATATGATGTATCGGTAGCGTAAGTTCCCGTCAAGGCGGCGCAGGCTTCTTCTACTGTAGTGGAATTCACAAACGGAGCATATACCCGGGTTAGGTGCGGGGTGCTTCTAAAAAGCTCAGCATAATCACGTAAACTTTCCAAATAGCTATTGTACCGGCGGAAAGAGTCACGAATACCGTAACAATTTCCGGTGCCATCGTCCTCCAATGTGTCAAAAATCACACCGTCAGAACCACCTTTAATGCCAAACAAGTTGTGGTAAGGCGGTTGCGATAATTTGCTCCGCCCCCAATCACTTTCAAGAATTGCCTGAGCAATCATGACCGAAGGGAAAAGCCCGTGTGAACGAGCAATAGAAACCGCCGAACCGGCAATTGCATTTATGAATTGTCGTTGGACAGTCGGACTTGCTTCGTAAGCCTCCACGTCCTGAGTCGCGGTATATTGTGGGACAAGCAGTAATACAATGGCTAACATCAAAACCATCGCAATTCCTGACTTTATCTTGTTCATCAAAGCTCCTCCACGTTTATGTAATAGATATCGAGATTATACCATAAATGCAGGCCGGTGTCGAAAATATTAAATGATGAACTTGCAAAATGACTGTTACGACGCCGTTTTTTTCGTTTTTATGCGGCCACAGGAATGCTTTAAGCTAGCGGCGCACAAGGAATCTAGTATTAGATTTACTGCTACAGAGAATGGAACCAGCGGCTGTGCGTAGCAAATACTCGTTTTAGTTTTAACCGACTGCTGCAGCTTTCTTTATGCCAACGGCGGTCATCCCTTTGCACCTCGCGCACTTAGTTAGCGAAACGCTTGGCCGGAGCCGCAGCCAACACCGCCGCCGTGTCCGGCACATCATCCTTGTTCGGATCTTTTTGCTTGATCTTTATCACAAGATAGGTCTTATCATCCTTGACCTCTGGCTGCAATACATAAGTAGTTCCGTTGTACTCAAATTCTGCATCATGGTAATGCGAAATCAGTTCTCACATTTCGTTCATTGTAATTCCTTGCATTATTTCGCCTCCTTTAGAAAATCTCCTCCACATGAATTTCTTTAATCAATTCCATGAACGATTTTCCACAAATGCATTTTTGAGATAAGATATCTTCAAACAGGGCATCATCCTGGAAAAGATTCAAGAGCGTGATTTCGTAATTTGTATAATCAGCAGAACCATATTGCAGCCACTTTTTGTAGTAAGAATGTGCATAACAAGCCGCCTCAAAACTTACATCGAATATGTCTGAAATATCGTATGGATTATCCAATTTCAGCTTGTGGACAAGTACAGGAGGTACGAGTGCATATTTTGCAAAGAACTTTACTTCTTTTTCTGCCAATTCGCTATCCTCACTGTGGTCTAACACAATATGCCCGATTTCATGCATTATGGTATTGTTGATTCGACCATAGTCCTTTTTGTCATTGTAGTAAATGTACCATTCACCAATGTTCTTTTCTACAGAAAAACCATCTTCACTCTTTTTCATAAGCAAGCACTGTTCGTGCGTTTGATAACGAAATCACCAATATTACTCCTCCCCAAACAAAGCGTTAATAAGTTCTTTTTTTTCCTGCTCGGTCATTGACGCTGCATTTCTTGCAATCATACGGCGGATTCTTGGCTGGCTGAAATCTTTGTTTTCAATTCCAAGCAGAAAATCCGATGTGGTGTGTAGTGCGGTGGCGATGTTTGCCAGAACATCAGGCTTTGGCTCTCTATCGCCAGAGACATACCTTGACATAACTGCTTCGGTTACTCCAATTCGACCTGCCAGTTCTTTTTGTGTCATTCTACGTTTTTGCAAAGTTATTGAACTCTATTGGTGCAGGACGCAGCCAATTCTGTGCATCACCATCATTCTCCAACACTCGTGCAAGCACCAGTTCCGGCGTACTATCAAACTTATAAGATGGACTATTAAACAAATAATTCTTGGCGAGCACACTGTCTTTAATTTCGTTATTCTGTTTGACCGCTTCAAATACATTCAATAGGCTGTTCCTCAAAAAAATAACTGTTGACTTTTCTGCGAATTTTCAGTCTAATAGGTTGACTGTGCAATGCACATCACATATTATATAAGTGCAATAGCTAGAAAAGGAGTTGACATTCATGGCTACCACAACTAATTTCAGTGTCCGTATGGACAGTGAAATTAAGAAACAGTGCGAAGCAATGTATGGTGAATTAGGTATCAACCTTACTACCGCTATCAATGTGTTTCTCCGCCAGTCGCTCCGGGTCGGCGGTTTTCCTTTTGATGTTCGCATGGAGCAGCCGAACAAGGAAACGATGGCAGCAATGCTAGAAGCGGAACGCATTGCCCGTGATCCATCTGTAAAACGCTACGCTGATGTAGAGGAAGCATTGCGGGCGTTGAAAGAATGAGTAAACATTTAGACATTGTTTGGACAAATCAATTTAAGAAGGACTACAAGCTGGCGATGAAACGGCATCTTGATATTGACCTTCTGGACGACATCATTCGCAAACTGGCAAGCAGCGAACAACTTCCAGAAAAGAATAAAGACCACGCTTTAAGCGGAAACTGGGTCGGGCATCGTGAGTGCCACATTCAGCCAGATTGGCTATTGGTCTATCGCATCGAGAATAATTTGCTCGTCTTGACATTATCCCGAACAGGAACGCACAGCGATTTATTTGGAAAGTAAGAAAATGCACTCGGTACAAACTGATATGTACCCCTTTTACTGGACACAACCAGTGAAAAGGGTTTTGTATGAAATACGATTATGCTTTTAAACTTAATGCTGTAGAACTATATCGCTCTGGTCAGTGGATTAAGACACCAGAAGGTATAAGTCAAAAGATTTTAGAAAAAGAATTGTACAATGGTCAAGAATTGCAGATATATATGGTCTTGATTCTCTTCGGCATCCAACTACATGTAAAGAACGTTCGGCTGAATGTAGATATCAGTTAGTAGCTCGTGTACTTGCTGGTGAATCACAAAAATCTGTTGCTATTAGTGCAGGAATTGATAGTGGATTATTGTCTAAATGGGTTCAGACATATAAAGTTAAAGGGTATGAAGGATTAAATCTCAAAAAAGGCAGAAAAAGTAAGAAGGAAGCAAACGTGAGCAAGAAATCCAAACCCACTGATTTAACCCCATCAGAACGTGAAGAATTAATTCGTCTTAGAGCAGAAACTGAATACTTAAAAACGGAGAATGAAGCAATAAAAAAATTAATCGCCTTGAGACACGAAAAATGTGCTGCACAACTCAAGGAGAAAAAGCAGCAATCATCAAAGAACTCCGTGAAAAAGGATACCAATTAAAATATCTCTTAAAAGCTATTGGCATGTCTAAATCAACTTATTATTTTGAGATTAACAAATCAGATGTAGTTGCTGATCGCAATGAAGAATTACTGATTGTTATTAGAGAAATATTTGAAAAAAACAAGCATAGATATGGTGTTCGTAGAATTTATCATGAATTACTAAATCGTGGATATCATATAAATCATAAGCGAGTTCAACGCCTTATGCATGAAGCAGGATTAGCTGGTAAGCGTCCAAAGGAAAAATATCATTCTTATAAGGGCGAAGTAGGTAAGATTGCTGATAATATAATAAATAGGGATTTCAGTACAACAGCACCATTGCAGAAATGGACAACAGATGTCTCTCAGTTTAATTTTTCATGGGGGAAATGCTATATCTCTCCAGTACTGGATATGAATACGAATGAAATCATTTCATATAATTTATCAACAAGCCCGAATCTTGAGCAGGTATCAAGAATGCTGGATAGAGCTTTTGAAAAATTCCCATCTGTTGAAGGGCTTATATTTCATTCAGACCAAGGTTGGCAGTATATGTATGCCTATTTTAGAAATACATTAAAAGAACGTGGGATCATTCAGTCTATGTCGCGAAAAGGTAATTGTTATGACAACTGTATAATGGAAACCTTCTTCGGAAGACTAAAGAATGAGATGTATTACGGCTATGAGAAAGATTATTCCTCCTTCGAAGAATTCTCAAAAGCAGTTGAAGAATATATAGATTACTATAATAATAAAAGAATTCAGGCAAAAACAAAATGGATGCCTCCTGTACAATACAGGATAGCATCCATGTGTCCAGCCTAGTTCATAAATATGTGTCCAGTATTCTGGGTACATATCAAACGCCGGGGGCATTTTTCTTTCCGCAGCAACTGCTGTCGCGGTTGCCGCACTCATTTAGCGAAATGCTTGGCCGGATCCGCAGCGACCGCAGCCGCGTTTGCCACACTCATTTTGCGAAACGCTTGGCCGCAGCCGCAGCAACTGCTGTCGCGGTTGCCGCACTCAGTTAGCGAAACGCTTGGCCGGAGCCGCAACAACTGCAGCCGCCGTGTTCGGCACATCATCCTTGTTCGGATCCTTTTGCTTGATTTTCTCCGCCAATTCCGCTGCCCCGACGCCTAAAGGTGTTACTTTCGCACCGTAGTCGCATAACGGGCAAGAACGCAGGCTGAACTTCTTCTGCTTGGCAAAGGCCTCCAACAGGTGGATCTTGGCCGCCTCGACCTTGGCTTGCCGAGTCAGTTCACCCACCGTGTGATCCGCGATTTGCTTGTTACCATAAAAGAGCATCAGTTTCTCGACCAGACCACGATATAACGGGGTCATGATCTTTTTATCGATCAGGGTGCGAATCGCCAAAACGTTGTCTTTCAACTCGCGCCCGGTCACCCGATCCATGTATTCGATGCCAAGCGCCTCGTACTTCGGCTTTTCGTTCAGGTTTTTGCTCGCCAATTCTGCGTTGGTCTTGATCAATTTGTCCAGAGCTTGCGCATCTTTTTCAAACGCGTATATTCTCGCTGCACTGAGCACCGCATCTGTAATCACCGGAAAATCATTGCGGTAGAATTGGTACGGTTTTTGGGGGTCACTAGTTTTACGCGAACGTTTATAACGATATGTGTCGATGCGTTTGATCCCTTCCGCCAATTCCATCAATTTACGCGTGGCGCAGATTTGGCGATTCAGTTCGTCCAAGCGAAATTGGGCTACGCATCTTGCCGTGCCGAGCGCACCGACCACGTCTGCGTCCTGGGCGACCGATTTTTGCGCCTCATCGTATCTTTTCAGCTTCCGGTTAAACTCCGACGTAGCAAATGACTTATATATTACGTTCGGCTCAATCATGCCGTTTTGGTCGGCTGCAGTTTTCGCTCCGCCGCCGTTCGCGCCGTTCGCACCGTTCGCCTCAGCCGCCTTGCTGCGATTCTGTTCCTCAAAAAGCTGATCTACCAGTTTCGCTTCCTCGCGGCTGAATGATGTGTATTCCAACGCTGTCACCCCGCTCGTGGCCAGCATGGTCATTGTCAAGGCTCCTGCTAGTATTTTTATTGTTTTTCCCATACGTGTCGTCCTCTTATCGCTGCCTCAATCCAAATGGCAGGACGAGCAGCCGCCCTGTCCATTCGTTTCAGTTTGCCTACCGTTTCCGCCAAAAATTTTACCGACTTGGCGTTTAATGTAGTTGCCGGCTTTACCGGCCGCCTCGCTTACGGCCGTATAGGCTCTGTCAGCGGCTGAATAAGCCTTGTTCATGCCCATTCTGGCGCAGTCGCAAATCGCTACAACCGGTGGGAAGCCATAGGTTTGTTCGCGGTTGATCACCTTGAAGCCATCGAGGCAGCGCCCGATATAGATCGCGTCAAATTTCTTGCCGCCATAGCTGAGCGTTCCGCCGGAATCGCCGACTTCGTGCAGTTCATAGTCATAGGTGCGTGGGCTGGTGCGCCGGAATTTCAGCCGCACCGCCTCTATCCAGCCATGCCACTTGCTCCCGGCCGTCAACGCCGTGTTTCGGGTCGGCAGATGTTTCGCAATAAGCGGGTCGAGGAAAAGCATTTCCATCGTCAATGGTTTCGGGTTGGCCGCCGAGCCTACGGACAGGGTGTTGAAATCGAGCGGCTTGCCGTACTTGCCGAACCAAAACTTGTGTACTTCGACGTCGATGGTCGGCACTTCTGAGTTCAGTACTACTAACTCTTTCAGGCCTTCGAGCGATATTCCGTTACCGACAATCGACTGCGGGTTGACCCACATATCTTTGCCGTTCTCTTCTTTGACGCCGCCAAGTTCCATTTCAAATAACTTGGTATGCTCTACCCACTTTTCTTGTCCGACCGCCTGTCCGACCGCTTGTCCGGCCGCCTGTCCGGCTGCTTGTCCGGCCGTTTGTCCGGCCGCTTGTCCGGGTGCCCTTACCATAGCCTTGTGGTACATGAACATGCCCTTCTCATAACCGTCAGTTTGTTCCTCAGAACCTTCCTCGGTAGCGGTATATTGGAAAAATTGATGTGGCTTTTTATCAATTTCTGCCAGATGCTTAAACAATTCAGCCGTCCAGCTCAACTTCCCGTTATTTCCCGTCTTAAAATCAAAGGTTAACTTTTTGCGCCCATAGTTAGGCTGTAACTTGCCGGGATTCGGTTTATTCGTCGGGCCTTCGGTCTTGCTTACAGATAAGAAATCGGTCAGCATCAACGGCCTTCCCTTATCTTGATCCACTGGATCTACTGCATTGACATTCTTCACCCGTTCGACTACAAGCGGAGTTCCGAGCGGCAAGCCGATTCTCCTGTCATCTTCTTCCGATTTTTTCGTCAAATACCAGCCAAGACGCTCAGGATGCTCTGTTTCTTCCGCGGGTGTCTGCAGATTTGCATCACTTATTTCAACCATCTTGGGCTGAATTACTTTCCCTTTAGCGTCCTTGTACTCACCATTCGGTACCAGCTTTATTTTGCTAGCGAACGGCCGCATGAGGGGCGGTTGAACCGGTTGTTCTTGCTCCGGTGGAACGGCCTCATCCAGATTTTTTTCCAGATCTTCTTCCTGATCTGTAGCCAGTCCGTCATTGTACAACACGTTAGTATATATATTATATCCGCGCTGATCCAACCAAATTTTTCGCACGGACATCTTGCGGATTGGGACAATATCCGGTAACGGGACGTTTTCGTCTTTGAAACCATCGACAACATCAACGATATACTTATGACGTTCGACCTTAACGCTGCCTGCCCCGGCCGGAGAAGTACCGGTATCAGGAGTTGATCCACCTCCCGGCGTTACTCCCGGCGTTACTCCCGGCGTTGCTCCTTCGCCCGGCTCATTCTTCGCAGGATTTCGCGAGCCGGCAAAGTCAAAGGCAAATTCCATGTCATCCTTCGGCAATTCGATAACCAAGCGATGGTAACCCTTCGGCGTTTTTGCAGCCTCAGAATTGCGGAGCAAGACACGATAGTCCTCGTAAGTGAACTTGGTACTGAATTTGAGTCTTGTTTTACGAGCCTTTGCTGCAGCATCATCGCCCTGGTTGGGTTGCAAATCAGGCAGATCGGCGTTCCCGTTAATTCCGAGTAATTTACCTTCCTTATAGTCATTGCCTTTGTAATTGAACGTTATTTTTCTTTGCGCCGAACTGGTAAGTTTAAAGCCCGGCAAATCCAAGAAATTAGCCGCAGACCACTCCCGATTATAGTCGTGGTACACCACATGAGCCAAAACGAATGGGCTACCGTCCTTGTTCGGATGCATCACATCGTTTTCCGGCTGACTGCGGTTGCATTCATAATCTACCGCATATACTTGCCGGCGAATCGGCTTGTAGTAAAAATCGAAGTCGTTTATCGGATTCCAATCGGCACTGTCAGCTGCTCGATTAGCCGTTATGCTGTTTGGATCAGGATCAACAAGCTTGCGACGGCGGAAGAAACTGTTATCCTGCCACTGAGGCGGGGTCAGCCCGGATTTTTTAAAATCTTCGTTAGTCATCAAGAGCCATTCGCTGTTTTGCATGCGCCCGATTGCCGTCACATCTGAGCCGATCCTACCTTCATCTGTTTCGGTAAAGAAAGCGGTTTTGCCTGCGGGGAGGATTTCTTTTCCTTGCTTATTGTAAAAATGATGGTTGATTTTAAACTTAATAAACGGATTTTTCACCCACTGTGCCGTAAGTTTTGCCGCCTGATATACCGGCGTACCAAAAACGTAATATTCCGGTAAGCCTTGGGAGATCTTCAAATATTCGTCATCAATGATTGGCCGCTTGTTTCCGTCCCGTTTCACCTTGCCACGCTCATCAGTCTGATAATATTCATATTTCCAACCTTGGAAAATATAGCCATCTTTTTCTGGCACCAAAGCTTCGTTGTTGGGAGCTTGCCCTTCGCTCTTAGGTGTTTCGTTCAAATTTTTGCGCAAACTGGTTCCGGCTTTTACCGTTAGGATATTTTTGGCAGCATCGAACTTGGCATCTCCCGCCGCTTCGTCCGAGCCGAGTAAATTTTCCTTGGTCAAACTGCCTTCGGGTAGTTTTCCCCCGGCCAAATCGAATTGCAGTTCAAACAGGCGCGGATCTTCCCACTGCGCATAAATATTCTGCGCAACATTCGGCATAGTTACTTCACTTACGGTTCTGTATTTCGCCTTTCCATTTTCATCGCCCTCATATTTAGCCAACATAATTGCACCATTCGGGTCAAGCGACCAGCCACGAAATTCACAATCTTTCGCCCAAGCAGGCCGGGTCGGCTTCGGCAGCTTATTGACAACCATAGACAACGGGGTCTCATAGGAAACATGTAGATACTCCGTTTTTTGTGGCTGATTAGGGGTAAGCGGCTTGGTTAAAGCTGCAACAACTGCGTCGAAAGCATCCTTCTCGTACCACTTATGGGCAGGTCTAAGATCTTCCGGCAAACTAAAGTTTTCGGGATCAACGTGTATAAATAGCTTTTTCCTTCTGCGTCTATATTGGATAATACGAATACCGTTTTTATCCAAAAACTCTGTATTTTCATTACCAGGTTTGATCAAGTTAGTCGTATCTATCCACTTGATGTTTTTCATTTCTTCATCCGGATCAATGTTATGGTTAGGATCAATTATGGTCTCTTTAGCACTCTTAAATTGATCTAGTAGGCTTTTCTTAGCGTCTTCAAAGTCCTTTTCCTTTATGTCCAGTTTAAATATATCTTTGGGACCATTGGGGTCAGTTATGGGGTTCCTATCATTTTTATCTCGGTAATACTCCTCCACTGTTGGAATTGAAGTAATATATTTACGATAATTATCACCAGTATCAAAGCTAAAAGCCGAGAAGTATGAGTCTTTGATAATCCTTGGATTTTTCTCCACAAAGTCGGTTACACTACAGACATAATGCACCATTTCATATTGCCGCTGATTCAGAGTTGTTGAAGACATCAAAAATTTTATGTTGTAATCTTTATCGTGCGCACATATCATACACGGATTCGTTAAGGGTGTTTGCGACACAGCCCAAAGAGAGTTCTGCATTTCTTCTGGTTTAGTTATTTCTTCTGCTTTAGTTACTTTTTCTCCTATATATGTTTTCCACCCATTAAGCACTCTATAACCATCTTCTTTAACAGCCTTATTAGAGGAATTATCTATTACCCTTGAGTTATTTGGTTCTGCTAATGTGCCTACAAATATCGGTTTGTCCGTTTTTTCCTCCTTTTCACTATATTCCGGGAAAATCATTTTTTCGCTAAGACTTTCCCCATAGCGGGCTGTAACGGTATAAGGGTTTTCCTCAGTATATTCTTTACCACCTATAATCATTTTAAAGTGGTGAGGTTTGTCTAAAGTTTTAGTTTTTTGAAAAACCAAAACAGAAGTCGGATCAAACTTGAGCGTATAAACACGCCTCTTTAAAAAAACGTTGTATATACCTTTTCCGTTAAGCAAAACCTTTTTTCCGTGATTTAAATCTTTGGTCATTTCTTCAGTTGTTTTCTGATCAGCAAGATCAGCGAAACTAGGCTCGTACTTTGAATATCTAAGATATTTACTGTCACCACTCTGTCTATTCTTGATATTAGCAAAGCTACTCACAAATAAGTAATAGTAAAAAAAGTTATTATCCCGGAACTTTTTTTCTTCGACAGTTGCTGGAGCGAACAAAGGATCTCCAATGTGTTTTTTTAATAGGTCTACAGCTTGCCCATTAGTAGGTGATATCCCCGTTACCATGTCCGTCTCAGGCGGAGCTTCTGCCGAAGTGGTGGTAATCAAATCAAAATCCTGCATCGCCTCATCAATGTTCGCGTAGCCATTCGGACGATCCGGGTGATTCGCTTTCTCTTGCCAATAATAGACCGTGTAATGCACATTCTCAGGGAATTTGTAAATGGCGGTAAAAGTAACGCCACCGGCCGGCATATAATATTTGCCGTTCGGATCTTTTAATTGCGCCGTGGTAATAATTTTTCCTTGCTCAGAAAGGCTTTTTGAAAGTTCTTTTGCCGCAGCAGGGTCGCCATCCGCACTATTTGCGATCTCGCTCTTCAACTGAGCAACTTCAGCTTCCGTCGGGCACTTGTAGATCGGGTTATTGCCATCTTTCTTGGCCCCATCTTCCGTATATTCATATAAATCTTTATTAGTTATCCAGCCAAGAAAATGGCTGCCATCAAGCTTAGGTTCCGCCGGGATGGGCAAACGCTGCCCGAAACGAACCTTCCGCGGAGGGATCGACGTTCCGCCTTGCGTGTCATAATTGACCTCGTAAGACTGCCGCAAATAGCGCAATTCCTTCGTATAGCCTTGCGCCAATTTAGCCGATGGGAAAACTATTTTTGACCCTTTCGGTTCGGGCATAAACCCTTCGATCTGATCATCGGGCAAAAATTTAAGTTCACGTTCTTCACCTACGTACCCTTTTTCACGTGAGGCCGCAATATTTTTGCGTGAAAAATACTTATATTCTCCTTTATTGTCTTGAGCTAAAGATTGGAACGTATGATTTACTGCCACCTCAACTTCTTCAGGCTCATACAGGTAATCAACTTCCGCTTTCTTGAGGTTTGCCCCGGTATCGTCCGGCTGATTATCGGCCGACTGATTATCTGCTGCCTTGGCGAGATTTACCACATTGTCATAATTGAGTTCGACAAATTTGTTCTCTCCTTCACCCTCTACCCGAGGCACTTCGCTGTAGTCTGGTTTGCCAGCCAGGATGCCTTTACCGGGTATAGTATATCCGTCAGCCGGAAATAGCTTCACTTTGGTATGAACATCGTTCCATTCATTCCCCCATGCATTTTCTCCCACGGTGATTTGATACGGATCATGCAAAACCAGCGGATCTGTCTCTTTCCCATTCTTTATTTTCTTTCCCTTAAAATTCAAGGTCAAGCTGTACAAAGTAGGCATCGGCGGATTTTTCACTTGCTCAAGCGCTGTCTCGTCCGTCATCGGGTCAGGTCCATCAATGCGGCGTGCTCGCAGCGGCGGATTTTGGTTCACGTCAAATGAAGAGTTTTCTCCAAGCTCCGCTTCGCCTTCTTCCATGCCGATTTGATCCGCATTCGGGTAGTTGGATTTATCCGGTTCTACATGTGAGGTCGGGGCTGCGTTTTCTTCGCTAGTCGTGGGGGGCAGCGGAGTCGTATTCTCCGGAGTAGCTGAAGCTGGGGCAGCTGGTTTTGGCGTCAATATAGCTGTATCGACTGGCTGTGTCGCTGCATCTTGGGCATACACTTCCGAAATATTAAGCGGGGCAACCGTGCTAGCAACCATCACCAGAGCCAAAAGCAGCGCCGGGATTTTTTTCAGTTTTATATCAAACATATTACTTTTATTACCTCACATTACATTATCGTTAATATTGTACTACAAAAAAAAAAAAAAAAATGGGCTCCCGCGCATTTTTCGCACGGACAAGCCCAAGTCAATTTTCTCAATAGTATGTAGATTAAGAAGATGAAACAGTCGTTATATGTTACCCATCCATAAACAAATCAGTTGTTATCTCAACTTGCCGCTCACCTAAAACTCAGCTTGGTAAGTATGCGCACCGTTTCCAGCAACGCTTCCCGTAGTATAACCGTTCCCCAGGCCAATTGAAAGCAAATAACACGGGTACAAATGGCCATGGTTATAGCAATTACGATCGCAAGATGGTATTTGTCGATTATTTTGCCGATTTTGCGCGGGAGTGATGTCTTCGTTTCCATAGATGTACCTCCATTAATTATACAAGCTGACTATCCCTGTTGAGTTAGCACTAAGCCGATAATATTTCTATCTAATCTGACAATTTACGATTATTGAATTATCCTCCTTCGTATTTAATGATAAAATGCTTCCTAGCTTTCATATTTCGTAGTGCGTATTGTACCATATTAATTCGCTTATCGCAATATTTTTTGTGCGTCTTAACAAATTTAGTCAAAAAAACGGATAGTATCGTTTCTGTTAAGGATATACATATTATGTTGATTTTTTGACAGGCGGTGCCGTCGAGTATCTCCACCAAACTTTAACTTTGTCCCTTCAGCTTTGTGTATTGATTGTTGAGCGCGCAAAACCTAAAATAGAATGACACGTTGTTTTCTGTGATGGGACCGGAAGTCAGCTATTAATCTGAAATACGTCGCCTTTTATTCATCAAACTTGACTTACCTGAGGAGGCTAGCCATGTCGTACCGTTCGACAGCGAAACGCAAAATTCCCAATATTTCGAAGAATGAGTTTGAACGAACCCGTGCTTGGGACCCGAAAATGCTGAATGCTAATGATTTGGAGCCAAACGCCACGGATACGAGCTTATCCAATGTCACGCGGACGGCGATCATCACCGCCGATTTTTCCGGCCTAGCTTTCGGAGATGATCGTGGCGGTACTTTGCCGGCTTTGCTCAAAATAAAAAATACCTGTATGTTGGAACGCCTGCTATCTCAACTTAAATCCTCCGGATTTACCCAAATTTACATCATAACCGGCTACGAAAAAGAACGTTTGGCCTACTTAGCTGATGTGCCGGGCCTTACCCTTAGCTACAATCCGGCCTACCGTGACGGGAACAGTCGGGCGGTGCGCAGTATTATAAAAGAGCTTGAGCATGCCGGGAAAAGATTCTCGGTTCTACTTCTCAATGCCGGGCTGTATCTTAGCGAGGCCGTAAGCAAAAACTTAAACATCGTTCTTGCTCAGGCTGAAATTGTATTCACCGCAACCCCAGCTGCCGCCAGTATCCCTTTAATATTCTTCAGCGAAAAGGCTGGCGCTGACGGGTCTTTGCTCAAAGCCCTTCACCTCGTTGATAACGATGACATTTTTGCCGCCCTATTGGCCGAACGTACACTTAAACATCAGGCGCGAGTACTAGTTTTTTCGGAACAGGACGCGTTCAATGTTGAAACCTCCAATGACTATCTAAATTTGCTTAGTCAGTTTGACTCTACGCAAAAAGACGCTTTGGCTTGGGCAGCCACCGCTTTAAAAGCTGAGCCGTCCGATTTGTTATGGGAAGAGCCGGTCAAGCGTGGCATGACCAACCGCACGCTGGCATTTAGTTTTAAAAATGAACGCTATTTGTTGCGTGTGCCCGGAGCCGGAACGTCTGAACTGCTTAACCGTCATCAGGAAGCAGATGTCTATCGGGCGATTGCTGCCTGGCCCCACGCCGAAAAAGTTTTGGCCTTTGATCCGCTGACCGGACGAAAAATCAGCAAATTCATCACCGGTTCACACACTTGCCGCCCGTATAATTTGGCCGATTTAAAGCTCAGCCTCCATACCCTCCGCGACTTGCATCAAGCTGCCTTGACCGTGCCGCACCGCTTTGATTTGGCCGAAAGAATCAATTTTTACACGGAGCTCTGCCAAGGAGAACCGTCACCGTTCCAAGACCATGCAGCCGTCCGCCAGTCTATCGACCGGATTTTGGTTTGGCTTAACAGTCTGCCCCGCCACGAAACCCTTTGCCACATTGATTTCAATCCCGACAACACCTTAATTGCAGGGAAGAAATGCACCCTGATCGACTGGGAATATGCTGCTATGCAGGATCCCTTATGCGATCTGGCCATGTTTGCCATCTATGCCGGATATAATCGTGATGCATTAGATCGGTTTATTGACTTGTATTTTGCACTGGACGGTATCACGCCGGAGCCTTTTGAGCGGCTCAAAGTTTATGCTTATGTCGCTGTTGCCGGGTTTTTATGGGATATCTGGTGTCAGTACAAGTCACAACAAGGCGTAGAGTTCGGAGAGTATTGGCAAAATCAATTTTTGTACGCTAAACACTACAGCACTCTTGTCTTGCAAACTCTGCCCCAATTGGAACTTACGCGCACCGAGAATGCCGTTATTCTCGCAGCCGGAATGTCGAGTCGTTTTGTTCCCCACTCTCTCCTGAAACCAAAAGGTCTGTGGGAAGTAAATGGTGAGGTCTTAATCGAACGACAAATCCGCCAATTGAGGGAAGCCGGGGTCAAAGATATAACTGTCGTGACCGGTTACAAAGCCGAACAATTCGCTTATTTAAAAGAAAAATTTGCCATTAAAATAGTGTTCAATCCTTTTTTCGCTACTAAAAACAACATTTATTCGTTGTTGCCGGTCGCTGAAAAACTCGGTAATACTTACATTTGCTCCGCCGATAATTATTTTACGGCCAACCCGTTTCGGCTGTATGACCAAAAACCATACTACGCCGTCAATCGGGCCCGCGGGGAAACGGCTGAGTGGTGTGTCTATACTGATGCCGACGGTTTAATCAATAAGGTCAAGATCGGGGGGCGAAATGCTTTCTACATGATTGGGCAGGTTCGTTTGGATCGGGGCGCGGCGGCTGCTTTGTGCGAGGTTTTGCGCACAGCGGCCAAGGATCCCGCTTCCGATAATCTGTTGTGGGAAGCCGTTTACGCGGCCAATACGGCTAAAATACCGCTGTACCCCAAGCTTTACCGGCAAGGACTCATTTATGAGTTTGATACAGTGGGTGAGGTCAGCAAATTTGACCCGGATTTTCTCGTTAAGCAGCCGTCGGAAATTTTGGCAGCCGTCGAAGCGAGCTACGGCATTGCTCCGGCGGAATGGAATAAGTTTGTCTCGGTGGATCTACAAAGTTTGCCTGAATCTCTGCGGCATCGTATCACCGCTGTCTCTACAGCTGCTGCGGCCTCTACAACCGATGTGGTCTCCCCAACCGCTGTGGCCTCTACAACCGCTGCGGCCTCCGTCCTTAGACTATGGCGTAAAAGAAGATGTTTTCTGCTGCTTTTGGACAAAAATAATCAACTGCTCAGCCTACTTGATGCCGCCGGGCGACCACTGCCGACCAAGCAGCCGCGGCCGACGAAGTTCGAACAAAAGAGCTCACCTCGCATCAATTTACAGGAGGATTTATGATTCCGGGACTTTTATCAGGTTTACTTTGGGGCTTGGATACGGTGATGATCGGCGTTGTTCTTGCCAAACTCGGCAACGATTTTCTTTTGGCTTTTTTGGCACCAATTCTCAGTTCCTTCATACACGATGCCATGTCGGCGGTCTGGCTCTGGGTAATAACTTTTCTGCGTCGAGGAATAAAACCGCTTTTCAAAGTATGGCATTCCAAAGCAGCCGTTGAAGTAATGGTTGCCGCCTTGTTGGGCGGCCCTATCGGAATGACTTGCTACGTATTAAGCATTCGTGATCTTGGCTCCGGCTTGACAGCACTGTTCTCGGCATTTTTCCCTGCTTTGGGAGCGGCCATGGGACATTTTTTCTTAAAACAACGGTTGAAGTTTTATCAGTGGCTTTCGCTACTCGTTTGTCTGGGAGCCGTTGCCGTGCTGAGCGTACCTACCTCAGGCGGTCTAAAAATCACGGCGACCGGTCTGCTTTGGGCCATAATCTGTGTGGTCAGTTGGGCGGCGGAATCGGTAATTTGTGCTCACGCAATGCAAAATGACGCCGTATCGGCCGAGCAGGCCATCGTTATTCGCCAAACAGTTTCCGCGCTAACCTACGCAATAATTATCTTGCCGTGGCTGAACGCTTGGGAAATGATTCCACCGTTGCTATCGCTACCTTCCAGTGGTTTCTTGCCATTGGCCGCCATATGCGGAGCATTTTCGTTCATTTTATACTATCGAGCCATACATCAATTAGGAGCGGGGCGCGGCATGGCCTTGAACATCACTTATTGCGCTTGGGCTATGATCTTTGCCGCCATTTTTTTGCACGAAAAGCCGTCCCTATACCAGCTGGCAGCCGCAGTCGTTCTGATTATCGCTTCATTAGTAACGGCCGGAGCTTTTATATTTAGGCGTGGTGTTTCCCCTTCCGATAAGTTAAAATAATTTGCACAAAGTTATTTATGAAAGAAGGCATTTATGTTTAAATATATCATTCCGGTCGGTTTTATCGGATCAGGCAGTTCCGCTTGTACCGATCTTCTGGGCGAATACGAAGGAATTACCGCCCCTCACGGCTCTTTTGAATATGTTTTTTTGCACTGCCCGCACGGCCTGTTCGACTTGGCCGATCAGTTGACTGTCGGAAATACCGCCCTGCGCAGTGACGCCGCTTTGCATGCCTTTAAACAAACCATGCAGGCCTTAAACCGTGGCCGGTGGTGGGTAGGACACTATGCCGACTTGATTGGCAGCGAGTTTGCTGCCGCGGTAGATGAACTGTTGGCCGAACTTATTGAGGTTAGACCACATTTTTACTGGTATGAGCAGGAAAAATTCAGCACTCGCGATTTACCCTATTTGGCTTGGCGCAAAACCGTCAAGCTTTTGTCAGGTGGGCGCAAAGTTCTTCCCTTACCGCTAAATTATCCCGAAATGTGGTTGGCTTGGCCGAAGCATGCCGAGTTCACCGCCGCCGCGCAAAAATTCGTCAATCGTATCGCCGCCGCCATCGCCGCCAAAGCACCCGATGCCACTGGAATAATTATGGATCAGCTGTTATTACCTCATAATTTATGGCGATTTGCCGATTACTTCAATGACGATTATGCCGCTATAGTCATCGGGCGTGATCCGCGGGACGTTTTTATTGCCAATAAATATGTCTGGGCCAAAAATAATGAACCTGTACCCTATCCCACCGTGGTTGAAGAATTTTGCCGCATGTATCGGCGGTTACGGGAAAGTGTGCAGCCTTACTCTGATGCCCGAATCTTCACCTATGCCTTTGAAGATTTAATTTATAATTATGAAGCAACCGTTGCCCAAATAGAACATGATCTGGGTCTGCTTTCGCGTCAGCACATCGCCCCGAAAACTAAATTCAATCCTGCCATCTCCGTCAACAACACGCAGTTGTGGCGGCAAAATCCTGTTTGGCAAGAAGAGGCTTCCATAATAGCCCGGGAATTATCCGCTTATTGCTACAATTTCCCCTATTCTTTCGATGCCGATTTAAGCCGAACTTTCTGAGAGGTAACTATGCTGTTCAGCTTGATTATTCCGGTTTGGAATGTAGAAAAATATTTGCCGGCCTGTTTCAATTCTTTGTTGCAACAAAGCGAAACTGATTTTGAGGTTATTTTCGTCGATGACGGGTCTCCGGATCGATCCGCTGAGTTCATCGCCACGCAGATCGCCAGTCAGCGTTTAACCAATTTTCATTTGTTGCGGCAGGCCAACGCTGGAGCCGGAGCGGCACGCAATAACGGCTTGGCAGCGGCCAAGGGCGATTATGTGCTTTTTGTCGACAGTGATGACCTGTTGCCGGCAGATGCCCTGGCCAATTACAAAAAAGCGATCGAGTCTTATCCTGAGGCGGTAGTCTTTTATAGCAATTTTTATATTCTTGCCTCATCCGTACCGACTGTTCCGGCTGACCCGGCTGTTCCGGCTGTTCCGGCTGGCCCGGCTGCCCCGGCTGTCCCAACTGCCACGGCTGCCCAAGCTGACTCGAAAAGACTCGGCCAATCGGCAAACCCGGAAGTCAGAAAACTGCAACCGTTCAATCTAAATTTGCCACTGCACCAATTGCGGGGTGAGCCGCAACCGCTGCCGCTGCAAGCAGTCGCCCCCTGGAACAAATTGATTTCCCGCTCCTATCTACTGAAACACCCCGATATCCGCTTCCCCCACGGCCTTTGGTATGAAGATTTGGAGTTTTGCTTACGCTTACAAATGTATGCGCCGCTCTGGGTGGCCTTGCCGGACTACAACTATATTTACCGCCTGCGGCCGGAATCAGCCATGAGCTCTAAGCGACTTGAACGCAACCGTGACATTCTCACAATCTTAGATAGATGCCGAACCGCCTATGCCGAGGCCGGTTTAAGCGATAAATACCGCTCCGAACTGGAAGCCGTCACTGCCTACCACGGCTATTTAAGCGTGTTGACCCGACTTTACCGAGCGTCTGCGGACGTAGCGGTTGCAACCTTTGAGATTCCGCTTTATCGCAATTACAAAAAAATCAATTGCCCGAATTATCTGCACAATTCTTTGCTCTCTTGGCGGCAAAAATTACTCGGCCTCCTCTACGATCTGCGGTGTGGCCGCCTGCTGCGATTTTTCCACCTGATTTAGCGTTATTTCACTTCGTTTTTTACTTTTTATCCGCTCTGCCGCCGGACGCTTCCGTCGTAGGCACTACAATGTACTGACGCAGTTTTTGCGCCAAATTACAAGCTTGGCACGTATCATAATAAACCATATAATATGGTTGCCACAGATTAAGGCCGCGAATAGTTACCGTCGCCAGCTTGCCGGCCTCAATATCTTCACGTACCGAAGCGAAGTACAAAAAACCCAACCGTTCCCCTTGATACAAAATCTCTTTCGTCAAGCGGATATTACCGATAAACTTTAATTGATTAAACTGAGAAAGTTGTATTCCCATTTTATAGAAAGTAGTGGTTAAGGACTGTAGCAATCCCGAGCCGTGCTCACGCATCGTCAGCTTCTCATCAAACAAATCCGCCAAATCCACCGTTTTACCGGCCAAATTGTGATTTGGCGAGCAGACTAAGACGATTTGATCGCGAAAAAATTCCTCTTTAATCATGCCGGCACGTTCTTTCACCGGCCCGGAAATAAGGGCGCAGTCGATGCTCCGTTCTTCCAGAGCACCCAGCAAAATGTCGGTATTTTCAACCAACAGATTAAAATGCAAGCGATTTTGCGCCAAAAGCTTGGTGTAAAGCGGTATATAGTATTCGCCGACCGTACGACTCGTCCCAATATTGCTGGAAGAACGATTGTTGGAGCGTGCCAAGGTATGTTCAAATTTTTCAATCATATCCAAAAGCTCATACAAATGGTCACGCAGCAAAATTCCCTCATGGGTAAGTTTCACTTCTCGTCCTTGGCTGTAAACCAGCTTAACCTGCAACCTATTTTCAATATATTGAATATGTTTGGTAACCGTCGGCTGAGTATAATTAAGTCGTTTGGCCGCCTTGGTATAATTCAACTGTTTAGCTAATTCGAGAAAGGTTTTATACCGTATATCTAACATTTAATCATACCACCTCTATTCCGGGGTCAAAATTTCGTATATTTCTTCTTTCAAGCGCAAATAACTTTCGTCCATATATTCGTTCGGGTGACGCGACGTATATGCCGAATAGGTGTAATTTGTCGCGTAAGTTTTGACAATTCGCCCCGGGTCGGGAGCCAAAACGATAATTTTGGTTGCCAGGGCTAGAGCTTCATCTATGTCATGCGTAATCATAAAGAAGGTGCTGTCGCCGAGCCACCACAGCTTGCGCAAGAGATTTTGAATCTTGATACGGGTTATTGCATCGAGAGCACCCAAAGGTTCGTCCATGAGAATCAGCTCCGGATTGTTGGCCAAAACCCGCGCCAGCTGGACACGTTGGCGCATTCCTCCGGACAAATTAAACACGTATTCTTGAGCATAGGGGGTCAATTCGATCAAATCAAGCAATTCGGCAACCCTCGCTTTTACGGTAGTCGCTTCGCAGTGACGCATGTTGAGGCCGAAAGCTATATTATCAAAGACATTTAGCCATGGGTAAAGGGCTTGTTGTTGAAACACCACGCCTCGATGCCATCCTGGGCCGGTAATCGCCTCCCCCTTAAACATAACTTGGCCTTCGTGTACCGGCAAATATCCGGCCAGAATATTCAGTAATGTGCTTTTGCCACAACCTGAAGCCCCCAAAACGCAGACGAAATCGCGTTTGGCTATTTCGAAGGAAATGTCTTGCAAAATCGGGCGTTCGGTCGGCGAATAGGCGAACGAAACTCGATCACAAACTAAGATGGTTTCAGGTGGCTGGCCCGCGTGGTTTCGAGCGTCGAGTCGGCGTAAAGACGCCGTTGGCGCGGTTTCGGCCGGAGTAACGGTTGCGTTCGCCGCATTTGCTGCCGGCTCATTATATTTGTTACAAGTAATTTTAGAAGTCATAGTCATTAAATTCAGTTTTCCATCAGCTGCCGAGAGATCCCGCTGAAGCCTGAAGTGAACAAGCTTCCTGCACCACTTTCCCGGTAACGCTCATGCTTATCATAATACCATATTGTTAATTTTTCGTAGGTTCAGGCAAAAATTCTCCGTTAACAAATTCACGTATGGCAGCCCGATCCGGAACATGGGGAATAGTTTTAATTTGATGTAAAAACTCACTCAAATCGTGTAAAACTTCAATTAGTTTGCCCGGTCCATCTCCCGAGCCAAAATAAGCCCGTGCCGTAGTCAAGTCCAACCACTGCGATCCGCTCATCTGCAAAGCTGCCAACTCAGGCGATATTTCCAGCTTAGGTGCCAAAATTTTTGCCGCTTCATCCGGGTGGCTCCGATAAAACTGATTAGCCTTAATAACCGCCGCCAAAAAGGCTTCGGTGATATCCTGATTACGTTCAGTAAAAGCACGACGCCCAAGCATGACATTAGCGGTAGGGTTGCCGGTCGCGGCCAATTCGCGCGAAGTAATTAAAGTAATCCCGCCGGAATTCTGAATCGTGTTCAAGGCCGGTTCCCATGTGTAGGCCCCGTCAATATCTCCCCTTTGCCAGGCAGCAGCAATATCCGTAGACTTCATATCCAATAAAGTAACCGACCCGACCAGATTATGCCTGACCAAAGTCTTTAACAAACTGAAGTGCGAAGTCGAGGCAAAAGTTGTCGCCACTACCTTGCCGCGCAAGTCATCAATTTTGCTGATACCGCGATCTTTTTGCACCACCAAGCCCTCATTCGTGCCCAAAATTTCATGAATCCAAATAAGTTGAACCGGCAGTTTTTTAGCCATTGCGATTACCGCATTGGTTATTCCCATGGAAGCGAAGTCGATGCTACCGGAAGCAAAAGCTTGGTTAGCCTCAACCCCCGAGTCGAAAACTGTGAATTTCGCCTCAACATTCATTTCGGCCAAGCTCCGCTGCAAATTTCCCATACTGATAGCCAGCATTTCATCATTAGGCACGCGCAAATAGCCGATGTTTACCATCCGCCGCGCCGAATTTTTTTGAGCCGGAACACCGCCGGCAAGCTCTTCCGACTTATGATGTTCAGGCTTGTCGAGCGAATGTGGTAAATAGTGGTAAAAACTCAGACTCAAACCGCCGCATACAAAAACAACGATTAAAATCCGTAGCAAGGTGCGAAAATTTGCTGCGCTCAGTTTAGGCATCAGCTTTTTCCTTTCCAAAACACTAAATGTTTCTCCAAAAAATACAGGCAGCGGTCAATGACCAGTCCGGTCACGCCCATAATAATTATTCCCATAAAAATAATGTCGCTTTTCAGATAACGTGACGCATCCATCACCATCCAGCCAACTCCGGATGTCGCAGCCGTCATTTCCGTAGCCACTAGTGTTGAATAAGCAAAGCCGAATGCAGTGCGCAAGCCGGTGAACAGTGCCGGTTGGCAAGCCGGCCAAATAATATATTTTAGAATTTGATTTGTATTTGCGCCTAGAGATTTAGCACTTAATATGTAATCCCTACGAATACCTCCGATAGCAGCGACACAGGCAATGTACAGAGGCGCGAAGGCCGATAAATACAGCAACATAATTTTTGAGCGATCATCAATGCCAAGCCAAAGTATGAGCAAAGGATAATAGGCAAGCGGCGGTATGGGGCGATAGAACTGTACCAAGGAATCGACTGCTTTCTGTATCCATTTTATGTAGCCACTGAGGAAACCCAGCGGAACTGCAGTAACAAAGGCAGTCAGCAAAGCCAGAAAAAGGCGCACAAAGCTGCTCCGTAGATGTACGCCCAAACTGATACCGCCATATCCGTTCTGCACGGTGTAAATGAAAGTTCGCCATACAGTGAGCGGCGACGGTATCATTACCGAATCGTGCTTCACTAAAGCTGTATAGCCGAACCAAACCGCTAAAATACCCAGCCATACAGCCGGCGCTATCGGTAATTTTTCGCGTAGCATTTTCATTCAGTTCCATTTCTCCTTTGGTACGGCTTATTACAGCCTATTACAGCTTGGTGCAGTTTGGTGAAATCTTGTACAGTTTGATGCAAATTTGTACGGCTTAGTTACAGACCGACTTTTTTGGCTATTTTGTTACCCAGAATCCCGCCTAAAACCATTACCACCAAGAATATCCAACCTGACAGCGAAAAATTGGCAATCGGCGTATACAAAGCTCCGACGTTACAGCCGTTGGATAAACGGGTTCCAAAGCCCATGGCCAGCCCCCCTATAGCATAAAATAAACCTTGCTTGGCTGAAATTCGATAGCCGGCTTTTACCGCGTCACGAAGCTGTTCCGCTGAAAGCAAGTAGAAGGCTGTGCCGAGCAAAATACCTATATTTTGCAAAGTTATCGGATGCAATAAGAACGGCAGTTCATAAGGTTTAGCCGCGCCGTGCGTAAATGCGACAATGGCATCTGTACTCACCCCAAATTGCATCAAAACTTTCCCAAACCAGAAGCCGTAAGGAGTGCTCGCTCCCCAACCCGCCTTGGTAACCCCCATCAGCACGACAAAAATAAACGAAATGACTATAACCGCCGTCCGCAACGACCACGGCCGCACAAAATAGCGTTCATAGGCGGTGGCAGAAAAAAACGGTACGTCGTTTTCACTCAACTTATCCGCGGCAATCTTCAGCTGGACCCCTTCATCAAAATGCCCGAAATATTCACCCGTTTTTTTGCGCTTGTTTTCATAATAGCGGCTTAAACGCACTACAATAATGCAAAGCACACCTGTAACTGCCAATGCGCCCAAATATCCGTCAAGCCCGTCAAACTTAAAATAATCCGGGAAGTAAACACCTTTGGTGCCGATTGCCGCGCCGGTCGGAGAAGTAAGCCAAGAGTCTTTGATCCATCCGGCAGTATTTTGCAGCGGAAAGCCGAGAAAAACACCGGCACAAAAGAAGACCAAAGTTATCAACGCTCGCGGTAGTGCAGTGACCAAATCGGTCAGAACCCCCGAGGCGCAGCAAGAAGAAAACGCCATCCCGAAACCGAAGAAAATTCCGCCCAGCAAAAGGCCGAAATTAATCGGGTTTACCCATAGATCAAATTTTGTAGCGTCTGCCTGAAACAGAACCGCAACCGTACCGGCTGCCGATACGAAAAACATCAGCATCAAAGTTCGCATCAATCGGGTTGACCCGGTTAAATATGCACGGTTGACGCTGCCGGCAAATCCCATGTAGCCCCTTGAAAGTGCATAACCGAGCAAACCACCGATAATAAGGCGAAAAAACAGCATTGAGGTCGGCAGCAGAAAATATCCCGCCAGCAATACTGCTATCAGGAATATCCAACCGACGATTCTTTCCGTATGTTTCATGTTACCTGTACCATCCTCATTCATATTTATTTAAAAATGCCAATGTACCACCCCGACGGGGCAGTACATTGTCACCGAACAAATTACATTTCTTACTTAGCAATGCCGATCTCAGCAGGGCAGTCAGCCGGTACGCACAGCGCAGCATGCACAGTATAGCTCAGCACTTAGCGACACAATGCGACCGGCAGGAGCTGCGAGCTACAACTCACACCTACTCGCTTAATTAAAGTTATAAGCCGTTACAATCGGTTTACGGCCGGTTACCTGATCGTTGTAGAACTCATACTCACTGATGCCTAAGAACGAACCATCCATATTATACACATTAGTGTAACCACGTTGGCCAAGAGCTCTGACCATGTTGTAGCTACGTTGGCTCGAACGGCAATAAATGTAGACCGGACGATCATGCGGAATTTCATCCAGACGATTCCTGAACTGACTCAACGGAATGTTAATCGCGTTGACAACGTGGCCAACGGCATATTCATTTTCTTCCCGGGCATCAATGATGAACGCATTTTCTTCTACCAATTTACGAGCGGCAGTTACTGGAACTTTCTTAAATTCACCATTGAGCAAATTAAGTGCTACAAGAGCAGCATGGTTGACAACATCCTTAGCTGTACCGTAGTTCGGAGAATATTCCAGCTCAAGCTCCTTCAGATCTTCCAAATTACCGTGCAGCATGATCGTAGTTGCGATAACATCTATACGCTTAGTAACATTGCCCAAGCCTACAGCTTGCGCCCCCAGAACCTGCCCTGACGGTTCAGCATACAGCAGCTTGAAGAACAAATTCTTGGAGCCAGGCATCAAGCCGACGCCATCTTTCGGAATAATATAGGAGAACCCGTATTTAATACCTTGAGCTTGGCATTGCTTCTCGTTCATACCGGTAGAAGCGACATTCATATCAAATACTTTAACAGAAGAAGACCCGATGACGCCGGTATTCACGTAAGTACGACCGTACATATGGTCGGCGGCAGCTCTCGCCTGACGTTGCGCCGGGCCTGCCAAGGTGAGTTTGGTCGCCTTGCCGGTGAAGAAATCTTTAACTTCAATCGCATCGCCTACCGCATAAATATCCGGATCATTCGTTTGATAATGATGATTTACCTTGATATAACCGGCCTCATTCAATTCCAAACCGGCTTCTCTAGCCAGTTGCGTATTCGGAGCCACACCGATGGACAAAATCACCGCCTGCGCCGGCACGGTTTTGCCGGATTGCAAGACGACCTTGTCACTCTCAATTGCTTTAACCCCATCACCAAGATGCAGTTCAACACCTTGATTATACAGGTGACGGTTGACGATCTGCACCATGTCGTAGTCCAGCGGTGCTAAGATTTGTTTTTCCGCCTCAATTATCGCAACGTTATAACCGGCTTTTTTGGCATTTTCCGCCACTTCAACACCGATGAAACCGCCACCGATAACTGCTACATCTTTCACCTTATTGGCTTCCGCGTAAAACATAAAAGCTTGTAAATCAGGCACTGTCTTCATCACAAACACGTTTTTACCGTCAACCCCGGCAATGCTCTTCGGGCGAACTGCCTTTGCTCCTGGAGCCATCACCAAAACATCATATTTTTCTTGGAAAACTTCTTCAGTCAGCAAGTTTTTCACTTCAACGTATTTTTTCTCGCGGTTAATGCTGATTACCTGATGATTGACGACAGCGTCAATATTATATTGATTTTTAAATTCTTCCGGGGTCATCAAAATCAGATTCTCAGATTTTTTTACCGTACCGCTGATGTGGAAAGGAATGCAGCAGTTAGAAAATGAAACATAAGGTCCCATTTCAAACATCTTGATTTCAGCGAACTCATCCAAACGCCGTACACGAGCTGCTGTTGAAGCTCCGCCCGCAACACCGCCGATAATGACAACTTTTTTACCCATAATATATACCTCCGTTTTTGTATTTAAGTTTGCGCTTACGCGCGTATGATACACCAATTTTCTTAATTGGCACGGACGGTAGGGCTGACAATTTACCCAGCCGTCCATGTCTAGGTTCTATTTCTTTTGCGCTTGAGTACGATTTTGTTCAATTTGGCAACGTAGATTCAGCTTAGGCAGGATGTTGACCTTACCGGCAAAGACGAGCATACCGGCAACGCCGCCCAAAGCCATGGAAATCAGGAAAATCCAGCCCGAGAAAGAGAATGAGGTAATTGCAGAATACATAGCCCCGATATTACAACCGTAAGCAAAACGGGAACCGAAGCCGAGCATAGCGCCACCTACTGCATAATAGCAAGCATCAGTAAAGCGGAAATTGAAATCGACTTTGAAACGGTTAGCGAGTAGGAACGCTACCATACAACCGAAGAAGGTACCGATATTACGCACCGTACCGCCGTCAGCCAGCAAACCGCCGTTAACCTTCTTGAGAATTCCGCCGAAGTTTTCCGGTGAAAAAGTGATCCCAAGTTTTTGTAAAATCGCTACATCTAAAGTCACCAACGGGGAAGACACACCCCAGGGTTTGTTAGTAGTAACCATGACAAAAACGGCGAACGCTGCCAGAACAAATGTTCCGACCATGAAGCTCCAACGTTCAACGAACAGTTTGTGGTAAGTCGCATAGCTGAACAATGTGCGCGGCAAAGTATCCGGCAAAGGCTGTTCAAAATCTTCATAGTCTCCTTTAGGATCCTTATATGTTCCGGTACGTTTCCGATAAGCCTCATAACGCAACACGCCCCAATACATCAAGCCAATCAAAAGTATGGTAATGATCAAGGCCGGCACATAGCCGATCGCTTGCGGAATATGCAAACGATAACCAATTTTACCTACTGCCGTGCGGTCAAAAACCTGCCTTGCCCAATGACCCGGTGCAGCAAACAATACAAAGAAGATAAACGCTATGAAAGCACGCCCCTGTCCTTCGCCGAAGTCAGATAAAGTTCCTGAACCACAACCACCGGCCAGCATCATGCCCACACCGAAAATGAAGCCGCCGATAATCGTCGCCAGATTGGTGAAGTACACGTTTTGGGTTCCCGGAATAATTTTTTCGCCCTGTTGAGCCAAATACGCCGGAACTGCTCCGCCTGCCTGAGCTTTCCATTGCACACCCATGAAGATGATCGCCGTGATAATAAGCAAAACGAATATTGCTTTAGTCAGGCTGCCCTCACCACGAATATAGATGCGTTTAACGCCACCAGCAAATCCGTAACGTGAACGGGTCAGCGCGTAACCGAGACCGAAACCGGCTAACAAAAACATCGGCATCTTTGCATTAAGTTTACCGACATACATTCCCAGCGCGAATAGTGCAAGGACGATTATTATACCGGCCACAGTTTGAGATAATGAAATCTTTTTTTCCATAGCGCAACTCCTTAAATTAATAATATCTTTTCGTCTTATCCTACAAATTTTGTTGGGCTTTCTCACGAATAACCTAACAATTTATCTAAAGTATACCAATATTTTTCGGCTTATTTTTTTCACCTTGTGAATAGTTTTATTCTTCAGAGGAATAGTCGCGCTATATCAAGCAAAGTTGCACTCGCCGGGCAAAAAGTAAAACAAGTTTTTAATATTCGTGAACAAGTTTTTAAAAATATTTGGATCAAAAAATGCAACCGCGCGTGGCAGCTTTCGGGTCTTTGACAAAGGAAGAACAAGCTGCAGAGCTTGAAAAAGGCATGGGGGATATCCGAGCCGGCCGCACATATTCCGCCCAAAGCATTAGTCTAGCCCCATAAGTATATTATTCGTTTTGTTCCGGCTCTCGGTTTTATGCATTCCTAATATGCTATCGCAGTATGATTGCTAATCGCTTGCATATCGCAAAAATAGTATTGTATTATATTGTCAAGGAGGCGATAAACCATGGCAAGAACTTCTAACATATTTGCTCGGGTAGAGCCAGAAATCAAAGAGCAGGCTGAGCAGGTCCTAGAACAACTTGGCATCCCAATGTCCAATGCAGTCGGTATGTTTCTGCGGCAAGTCGTTCTGCAACGCGGTATTCCGTTTCCAATGAAACTGCCTGATCCGATAGCTTTCGGGTCTTTGACAAAGGAAGAACAAGATGCAGAGCTTGAAAAAGGCATGGCAGATATTCGTGCCGCCCGCACATATTCCGCCCAAAGCATTATGGATGAGCTAAAGAGAGACTATGGTGTATGACTTGGAATGTTGAATTCACCGATCGGGCAAGACGCGACCTTCGTGATATATTGGACTATATCACGTATAAGTTTCACGAACCCCAAACAGCTGTTAAGTTGGTACGGCAAATTACAAAGGAAATCCTGTCTTTGGACAATATGCCAATGCGGTATCGGCTATACGATAATGAACCGCTCAAAAGTCAAGGATTACGCTGTTTCCCTGTTAAGAATTATATTGTTTTTTATTACCCTGACGAAAGCAAAAATACGGTCTATGCCGTTCGTATTATTTACGGTGGACGTGATATCAGGCATAAACTTATGGAAACGGAACCCAATAATTTTAAAACAAAAAGTCCACCCGAAGAATGTTGATATGTACCCAGAAAACTGGACACATGTTTTGCCACTCTGCCAAAGAATGTTTCCATGATACAGTTATCATAACAGTTTCCTTTGCGGGACATAGACTGGATGATACCATGTTCTGCTATTGTAAATTGATGCTGCGGGCAAATTCGCAAATTTCCTTTTCGCTGCTCATAGGAGTCCCGTAAATAGCTATGTAAAGATGTTTCTGCTTAAAACGAACTAATGCGCCTGGGCAAATTTGCTCCTCTTTATTGCGCACCTTGCTGTTATAATGCGAACAATAAACGACCTGATCACCCGCCGCATTATAAATCTCATGTCTACCTGTGCCATCCATGGCTAAACCGGGGACATCGTCTGCGGACGGCCGGTATTTTTTCTTTTGACTTAGCCGGAGAATTTGTTTTTGTAGTATCAAAGCGTTCTTCCCCGAAAAAGCCACATGACGATAGCGTAAGTACAGCAGCCGTGAATAATACCGTAAAATAGCACTTTTTCCCAATTTTTTTGCATAATTAACCTCCGTACCTTGATCGAGCCTTTATTTTGAAATCCGCCTTATTTCCTGTTGACACTCAATCCGGTTTGGCGTATTCTCTTTTTGTACTATTTGAACATTTTTTCTCGCCATTTAGCTTATCTATTATACAATTTACATAATAGATACAGAATTAGGCAAGAGAAACTAACGGTACTGTCCGCTACTCGCCTGTTATAGGGAAACCGGCGACAACCGGGGTACCTCCGGCATCCGCCAAAGATTATGGAGGTAAACTATGAGTAAGAATTATCCCTTGAACGTCCCAACCCCACATCATTTCACTTTCGCAGTACGTGATTTGCCCAACGTAACCGTTGAACAACGCGAGCGAGTTCTCAGAGCAACGCACTATAATGAATTCGCTTTTCCGGCCGGCATGCTCACGGTAGACATGCTTTCCGATTCCGGTACCACTGCCATGACCAACCAACAATGGGCTTCATTATTTTTAGGTGACGAAGCTTACGGGCGCAACACCGGTTACTACGTATTGCTTGACACTTTCCGCGATATCTTCGAAAGAGGCGGCGAAAAGCACTGGAAGAAAATTCTTGACCTCGTCCGCACCGATTGTCGTGACGTAGAAAAGATGATGGATGAAGTATACCTTTGTGAATACGATGGTGGACTTTTCAACGGCGGAGCAGCGCAGATGGAACGACCCAACGCATTTATCATCCAACAAGGCCGGGCAGCCGAATCAGTTTTGATGGAAATTGTCCGTAACATATTGGCTAAGCGGCATCCGGGAAAAGTTTTCACCATTCCTTCTAACGGCCATTTCGACACAACCGAAGGAAACATCAAGCAGATGGGCTCCATCCCTCGCAACCTCTACAACAAAAAGTTGCTGTATGAAGTACCGGAGGGCGGCCACTATGCGAAAAACCCCTTCAAAGGGAACATGGATATCGAAAAACTTGAGCAGCTAATTCACGCGGTCGGCCCGGAAAACGTACCACTGATTTTCACTTGCATTACCAACAACCCAGTCTGTGGTCAACCCGTATCCATGGCTAATATACGTGAAATCAACAAAGTAGCTCACAAATATAACATTCCGTTGGTATTTGACGTGGCACGTTGGGCGGAAAACTGCTACTTCATCAAAATGAATGAGGACGGCTACGCTGACAAATCTATCGCTGAAATCGCTACCGAGATGTTCTCCTATTGCGACGCCTTCTGTATGTCAGCCAAAAAAGACGGTCACGCTAATATGGGCGGCATGATGGCTTTCCGTGATAAGGGCCTGTTCTGGAAAAACTTCTCCGACTTCAACCCGGACGGCAGCATTAAGACTGACGTCGGCGTATTGCTAAAAGTCAAACAAATTTCCTGTTACGGCAATGACTCTTACGGCGGCATGAGTGGGCGAGACATCATGGCTCTAGCTGTGGGACTCTATGAAAGCTGCAACTTTGACTATTTGCATGAACGAGTAGGTCAGGCTGAATATTTGGCACAAGGCTTCTATAAAGCGGGGGTTAAAGGTGTTGTCCTCCCTGCCGGCGGCCACGCTGTCTATATAAACATGGATGAATTCTTTGACGGGAAACGTGACCACACGACTTTCGCTGGAGAAGGTTTCTCACTTGAACTGATTCGCCGCTATGGCATTAGAGTTTCCGAATTGGGTGACTATTCTATGGAATACGACCTCAAAACCCCGGAACAACAAGCTGAATTGGCCAACGTTGTGCGTTTCGCCATCGACCGTAGCCGCCTGACTCAGGAACACCTGGACTACGTCATCGCGGCCGTCAAGGCTTTGTATGAAGACAGAGAATCTATTCCGAACATGCGTATCGTCTGGGGCCACAATCTCCCGATGCGTCACTTCCACGCTTTCCTTGAGCCCTATGCACCTAAAGCCTGATTGACGGCTGAGGCAAAATAGGCTTTATTCCCCCACGGCATTCGCCGTACTGAAAACGATTGATCATCCCCCCGCTCAGGGGGGATGACAACTTGTAATATTTTAGCAAGCATACAATAAATATCATCCGCCGTAATGAGGATGATTGAGAGTCATATTTTATTTTGAGGGTAAGAAACATTGTCTTTAGGCTGAATATCGGCATAACTATCAAATATATTTTAGATATATTTTTAAATTCAGGTCAGATGCTTCAGCCTTTCTACTTATTAGGAGTATTTTATGGATACTGAATCAACGCAAACTGTTCGTGACGGTTTTACGAGTAAATGGGGCTTCATTCTCGCGTCCATCGGCTCTGCCGTAGGTATGGGAAATCTTTGGCGTTTCCCGATCATGGTCTCTATCTGGGGTGGTATGACCTTCCTCATTCCTTACTTCATCTGCGTAATTCTGGTCGGTTCTTCCGGGGTTGTTGGTGAATTCGGCTTAGGTCGTTCAACCCAATCCGGTCCGATCGGCGCTTTCGCTCGTTGCACCGAATTACGTTTCAAAAACCGCCAAGTCGGTACGGTAATCGGTTTCATCCCCGTACTAGGTTCATTGGCACTATCCATCGGCTACACGGTAGTAATGGGTTGGATTTTTAACTATACTTTCAAATCTTTCGACGGTTCCCTCTTCTCTATGGGACAAAATATGAAAGTTATCGGCGGAACATTTGATAAAATAGCTTCTGACAACTGGATGTGGATCGTCATTGCCATTTTAGCCACCGTTCTGGTTATGAGCCTAGGGGTAGCCAAAGGCATTGAAAAAGCCAACAACATAATGATGCCGGCTCTGTTCTTTCTGATGGTAGCTCTAGCCATTTACATTGCCACATTACCCGGTGCCGGAGCAGGCTATAAGTATATTTTCACTATTGATCCTCAAAAACTTGCCGATCCTATGCTCTGGATTTTCGCCTTCGGACAAGCTTTCTTCTCCTTATCGGTTGCCGGTAACGGTTCCGTTATCTACGGTTCATACCTGCCTAAAGGTGAAAACATTCCTGAGGCTTCCCGCAATGTCGCTTTCTTTGATACCATAGCTGCTCTCCTTGCAGCCTTTGTCATCATTCCGGCCATGGCAGCCGGCAATGCGCCGCTCCAAAAAGGCGGCCCCGGTTTGATGTTCGTTTGGCTCGTCAACGTTTTGAATGGTATGCCGGGCGGCAGAATAATCGGCATTATCTTCTTCGTCTGCGTCCTCTTCGCCGGCCTCAGCTCAATCATCAATTTGTATGAGGTTTCTGTAGCGGCCTTACAGGATCATATAAAACTTTCCCGTCCTTTGGCAACCACCGTCATTTTGGTTCTCGGCTGTGTTGTGGCAATTTTAATTCAAACAATAACCGGGCCTTGGATGGACTTCGTTTCTATCTATATTTGCCCGCTCGGAGCTTTCTTAGCCGGGACAATGTTCTTCTGGATTGCCGGTAAGAAATATGTTCTACACGAAATTAATGAAGGTATGAAACATCCGATCGGAGGCTGGTTCTATCCACTGGGCAAATACATTTACTGCGTTCTCTGTTTAATAGCTTTGATCGCTGGAGCAATTTTGGGCGGCATCGGCTGAGTGACGCAGATGTCATCCTAAAAAAGGTCGGCACGCGATCGTGCCGGCCTTTTAGTTTGTTTGCAGTTTGTATGCAGTTTGTTTGGCTGCCGACCGTCAGCCGAGGTCGAGCGTTTTACAAGCTTGCTTGCGTCGTTTCCGGCTGCTGGAGCAAAACCAAGGTTGCCAACGGCGGTACTGTCCCGAAACCATCTTCAACCGTCATTTCACCCAAGCCGTCAAGGTTTACTTCCGGAGTATTGACTAGCACCTTGTATTTGCCATCCGGTAACGGAAGATTTTTTATCGGTTCTTTGCCGACATTGTGAGCAATGTACAAGTAACTCTCAGATCCGGCCGGTGATGCATCTTCCTCACCTTCCGCACCTCTCCCGCTCGCCAACGTCGCGGCATCTTCACCCAAGCTCAATCGGTAAGCCAGACAACCGTAGCCTTGCATCAAAATGCTGAATGCTCGGTTAATCGACTGATAATCGGTTAGATTAAAAATTGCTGCGAAATGTTTGCGTAATTTGATTATTCCCCGGATAAAATCCGTCAACTGCGCATTTGCCTGAACCCGTTGCCAATCAAAGCCGTTAATACTGTCCGGCAGATTATACGAATTGCTCGCCCCCTGTTTGGTGCGTCCCCACTCCTGCCCAGCGTGCAAAAATGGGGTGCCGAAAGACAATAACAAAATTGATGTAGCTAAGGCCGAGCGACGCAATAATTCAGTTTCCGACGCTGAAGGCAAAGTTTTTTTCAATTGATCATATAAAGTGTAGTTATCATGAGCCGCGACATATTGAACTACCTGGGCGGCGGACAGATACGGTCGGCCGCAGTTTTGGCCGCCGCGCACTCCGTTCATCAAACCGGCCTCCAAGTCATGGCCATCGTTGACAAAACCATGCGACGGACTGTTGTCACCGCGGATTAAATCGCGAATATTGTCGTTGAAGAACGCAATATGCGACAGTTTATCAGCATGCCGCTGATTAGCTCCATCGTCCTGTGGATGGAAGCCCATATCCCACCCTTCCCCTAGAATGAAAATATCCGGATTGACAATACATGCTTCCCGGTAAATTTCCTGCATCGTTCGGATGTCTAATATTCCCATCAAATCGAAGCGGAAACCATCAAGCTTATATGTAGTCAACCAATGAATTATTGAGTCGACTATATATTTTCGCACCATCGGGCGTTCAGAAGCGATTTCGTTGCCACAACCGGTGCCGTTGCAATACTCGCCATTTGCCCCGGTACGGAAATAATATCCGGGAACAATTTTGTCAAAAGCATGTTCTCCCGTCTGAAAAACATGGTTATAAACGACATCCATTATCACCTTGATACCATTGGCGTGAAGGCAGTCAATCAGCTTTTGCAACTCAAATATGCGGTTGAACGGGTCGGCCGGGCGAGTGGAATAAGCTCCCTCCACTGCATTAAAGTTAAGCGGGTCATAACCCCAATTATATTTGGTTTCCGGAGCTGCTTCGTCCACCGACTGAGAGCTAAAATCAAAAATCGGCATCAACTGGACATGCGTAATTCCGAGGGACTTCAGATAATCCAAACCGGTAATTTGCCCATCGGCAGTGTGAGTGCCGGTTTCCGTCATCGCCAAAAACTTACCGCGATTTTTCATGCCACCGGCTGTCAAGATTGAGTAATCACGCACGTGCAGTTCATAGATAATCGGCAGTTTGAGTTCACCGAAATTGGCGAGAGGTGCTGGAGTCGGCCGTGGAGCAAATACGACACTGTACATACCGTTAAGGCTTACCGCTTTGGCATAAGGGTCAACTGTCTGTGCAGTTCGTCCGTTCACAGTAACTTCATACCGATAACGCGTCCCGGTTAAGTCATAGTCTGTTGAGTAAGAAAAAACACCTTTATCTTGACGATACATCGGCCAGGTCTCCGTAACATTACCGGCCTCATCATAAGTTAGCAAATTGACGCGTTCGGCCGTAGGTGCCCATAGCTTAAAAGTAGTAGCATCGCCGCCCGTGAAATTGCCTAATTCCCCATCATAAGTGTAATCGGCTATAAATTGCGGCGTATCGTAAAGATCGGTACCGCTCGGAAGTTGTGCCGTATTTACGGCTGCTGTTTCGGTATCAATAGTAATGTGGTTCTCCCCCTCTGCGAATATTTTTTGTGCAAACAAATTTAACTACATTTTATGTATTTCGGTCAGAACGGATCAAGCCAAACGAGCAGAATCGGTTCTGGCAAACCCGCATAACAGTATACAACTAAATACTGATATTGTAGAGTGCATTCGGCGCAAGCGCATCATTTTAATTAAATCATTATTGATTACCTAGTCGCTCAACCGGCAACCGCCACCGGCCGCGGAGGATGACTCGACCAAATCACACCAAACTATAGCCAAAAGTGCAGCTAAATATATCGACACCGAAGGGCGACGCAGCACCGAACCCCCAACAAGTGCCGCCGCCAGCAATAAAGCCACGCCATAGCCGGCAATGAGAATCTCGTGATTTTGCCAAAATTTTCGTGAACCCACCCGGCGTATATGCTTCCCTAGCATGATCACCAGACAAAGCAACCCCAGCAAAAACAACGTGACTCCTATGTACCCATTATAGTAATACAATGCCTGGGCATCGCTTTCCAAATCATAGCTACCGTCCTCCCAGGGGACAGACATGGTCGCGAAATTCAATCCAGTCCAACGCAAAGCGGCCGGGCTTTGAGCTAAACGCAAGGCGGCAAAGTGAATTTTTTGGGTTCGCACATTGCGCAAAACCGTAAAATCGGTCGAACTGTTGTAAGCTGTAACTACCTCGCGCAAGCCGAATTCCTTCACGATGCTCGGCATGTAAAACTCATACAATGGCCGCAAATCCTCCAGCGAATACTCATGTTTTTTCCCGTCGAGTCGGGGCAGGTTTTTGATCATGTTTTGCGCGGCCGAAGAAGCTATGGCAAAGTCCTGTTCACGCATTTGCTGCATGGGGGAATAGCTTTTAAAGGAAACGGCCAAAACCGCCATCAAAATCGGGCAAATTACGACGATTTTCAGCAAGTTGATCCCCGATTGCCGACGTGCCGTAGTCGTTGCGCCGCAACAGACTTCTTCTCCGACTCCGCCCCGCCGTGCCACTTTTGCCCGAGTCCGCAGATAAAAATAATAACCGAGCAAGCTTAGCAACATCGCTGCTGCCGTGGCCGGCAAAGAATAAAACGTAACTCTTGTCCCGAAGAAGAAAAGGCGCAAGCCGCCAGCCAGGGTCACCGCCCCAAAGCATAGTGCAAAACAGCTCGGTCGGCAAAGTAGTTGTTGCAATTTGCCACCACAGCAATTGGACGCAAGCGCATCATCGGCCGCGCGGAATAATGCATACAGCGTCAAAGGATATAGAACAGCCAAAATATTACTTTGTGCATTGGCATTTTGATACCAACCCAGCAACCCGTGATGCAGGTCGACATAAGTGTAGCAAAAACTCCCGCTCAGCAAGGCAATCAAGTCTAAGAGACAGATCAGACCGAACACGCCTGCCGCACACCGCCAAAAAATGCGCCGCAGCACGCGCCGTTCACCGCCAAATAGATTAATCAGACAAACCGTGGCCACCGGCAATTGCGCTAATTTCAAGTAGTTGGCTAAATCAGCCGTTACCGCCGTAATACCGCTCAGCCGCCCTATCCAAAAATGAACCAGCCAAAAGACGACACACCCGATGTCTATACATAGAGCAACCAGGCGATACCGCCGGTCAGGCGCAAAATACAGTCCGCCTCCAACCAAGAGCAACATTATAGAACCGCGCAACAACGTGCTGACCGCGTTGCCGTAGCCATGCACCGCTAAAGCAAAAGAAAGGATATCCAAACATGGCTGGCAGAAAATCAATAAAATCAGGAAAATTTTTCCGGGCCGCAGTTTTTTATCCGGCCAAGCGGAAATCATCGCAGAAGAATTATCAAGTAACATAATCAGTTTGTCCGATCCGTAAGAAATTTTACAACAGCACGGCAAATATACTCTGCCGCATGCCCGTCGCCATAAGGATTAACCGCTCGGCACATTGCCCGATATGCCGTCTCATTCGTCCACAACTCATTCACAGCGCGGTATATTGCCTCTTCCGACGTCCCGACTAAGCGCAACGTTCCGGCCGCTACACCCTCCGGGCGCTCCGTCGTATCGCGCAAAACCAAAACCGGTTTATCCAAGGCCGGGGCCTCCTCCTGGATGCCACCACTATCGGTCAAAATCAAGTAAGCCATATTCATCAAGTGGTGAAATTCCAAGACGTCCAGCGGATCAATCAGCTTTACGCGAGGCTGGCCTCCCAAAATTTCTCGAGCTGCTTTTTGTACTTGTGGGTTAAGATGGACCGGATAAACCACATACATGTCTTGATGTTCGGCCAGCAACCAGGCAATGGCTCGGAACATATGCCGCATCGGATCGCCAAGATTTTCCCGGCGATGTGCCGTGAGCAGTACCAGTCTTCCTTTGGCCGACCAAGCCGCCAGCTCAGCCAGCAACGGTTCCGAATTTTCCTTGGCCAGGCTCATGTACAAGGCATCAATAGCAGTATTGCCGGTAATTTTAATCCTTTCTTGCGGAACCCCCATGCGCCGCAAATTTTCCGCGGCCGCTGTTGTCGGGGCAAAATTAATGTCGGCCAAAACAGAAATCATTTGCCGATTCATTTCTTCCGGGTAAGGTGAATACTTGTTGTACGTGCGCAAACCAGCCTCAACATGTCCCAAGGGAATTTGCGCATAAAAAGTCGCCAGAGCGGCCGCCAGGGCGGTGGTCGTGTCTCCGTGTACCAATACCAGATCGGGCTTGGCCTCGGCCAAAACTCCCTGCATTCCTCGTAAAACCGCTGTTGTAATGTCGGTCAAGGTTTGGCCTGGGCGCATTATATCCAGATCATAGTCCGGCTTGATCGCGAACACATTTAAAACCTGTCGTAGCATTTCGCGATGCTGGCCCGTAACACAAACTATCGGTACGGTTTTCGAGTTACTGGTCAGTTCGGCAACTACCGGTGCCATTTTAATAGTTTCCGGCCGTGTGCCGAAAACAGTCATTATCCGCCATTTACGTTTTTCCTCGATCATTTTCATCTCCATTTTATGCCTATCAATTATGTTATTTTTTCCAATTTTCCGGGCATTCTTATCTCGGACATTCTTATCGCTGAGCAGCCTCATCACCGGTCAGTCTTATCCCGAGCAGACTTTTCACCGGTCAAGCTTATCGCCGGTCAGTCTTGTTCGCCAGACCTGCCCTAAAAAACCAAGATTATTCCTGACAAACCGCCCCAGCCGTTTCGGCTCATGCAGCAGCCGGTAAGCCCATTCCAAATTGAGCTTACGCCAGATTTTTGGAGCACGCCGTTTTTGCCCGCTGATCACATCAAAAGAACCTCCGACCCCGATCAAAATCCCCTGCGATAGGCTTTTTCGACATTGCGCCAAAAACGTTTCCTGCCGCGGCGCCCCCAACGCAGCCAAAACCAAATCCGGCTGAGTGGCAGCGATTTCCGCCTGCAAAACAGCTTCATTCTGCCCGTAACCGTGATAAGCACCAACAATTTGCAAATCCGGATAAGCTTGCTTAATTTTAGTAAGCAAAGCCTCCATCACCTCCGGCTTGGCACCGTACAAAAAGATTTTGCCCCGGCGCGGTGCTAAAGCAGCCAACAATTTTTCGACCAGTTCGACACCCGGAATACGGGTCAGAGACGGCAAGCCCAGCATTTTCGCTGCCTTTACCACTCCGATTCCATCCGCCACAATCAGCGTTTCGGGATCACGCAATATTCCATCATAAGACGGCAATCGCTGTCCCAGCATGAGGATTTCCGGATTGGCGGTAACTACCAAAATCGGCGGTAGTTCCTGCTCAAGCCGCTTCAGCAATTCCGGCACCAGCTCGGCCATCGTCTTGTCGTACAATTTTTCGAAGTATTCACGCATTTTATCCGATCTAACTTTAACCGACCCCGGAGCTTTAACCGGCCCCAGAGCAAAAAGTTCCATCCAGCGTTCCATAATTTTCTTCTCGCTGTAAGCCTCGCCCATGGCCGCCAACCCGGGTTGCAAGATGTCGATAGTTGCCGGCTCGGTCAACAGTTTTGCCGCTGCGGCCGCCATTTCCTCAGCGTCATCGTCCTTAATCAGGAATCCGGTTTCCCCATTTTTTACCAAGTCACGCGGAGCCATACGCACATCATAAGCCAAAATCGGTGCCCCCATGGACGCCGCCTCCAATATAACGAAGCTGAAGCCTTCCGTATGACTGGTCAAAAGCATTACCTTGCTTTGGGCTAGGGCAGCCAAAATTTCCTCTCGATTCCGCATGCCGTGCAAAACAAAAAATTCGCTTAGATCGGCAGCGGCAATTTCCCGTTTCAGCTCCGCCATTTCTTGCCCATCGCCATAAACGTCGATCACAAACAGCGGCTCCACCTCGGCGCGGCTACTTGAACCAGCAGCCATATCCGCTAGAAGCAACCGTCGCAAGCCCTCTGCAATCGGCAAAAGTCGCAAAACCCCTTTTTCCGGGGACAGCCGCCCCACCCAAACCAAATGGTTGTGACGTTTAACAGCCGTGAGCGATGTCGATTGAGCCGGCATTTTGCCCGGATCCATGTGAAGACAATTGCCAATCGCGTGTAGGCGTATGGACGAATTGTACGGCCGAATCAGCGGCTCCAATTCAGCTTTCAGACTTGGCAATAGCAAGACAAAGTCATCAATATTTCGATAATGGTGCTGAAAGCCACGCAAAAGCTTTGGATCAAAGCGATGATCATGATGCAACTGCGCCACCTTTTGCACCCCGGATCGCCCATAGCGACTGACCAAAATTGAATGCTCATGCCGCGTGCTGACAATTACCCCATTTTCTACAGCTTTAATCGCCTTGACCATGGTTTGCCGTTTTAAATACAAAGTCACGGCCGCACGATAGGCCTCGCGAAGCACAGAAAATGGCCTTCTGGCGCGTAAAGCTGCCCCCAATTCACTGCGATTCGGCCGCCGATCGGTCAAATAACAGGTTTCCACCTCCGGGGCCAAATGATAAGCCGGCTCGCCCAAATAATAGGTACATATTATCCGAACTTTATATCCTTCGGCAGCCAAATAATTCGCCTGCTGAGTAATAGCTAGCTCGACCCCACCGTGCTGCAAATGCAAAGCTGTAAAAGTAATTGCTTTCCTTTGATCTTTCCGCATCTATTCTCGCTGCCGTCACTTTCCCAAAAATTCATTCAAAATCGAAATTGCCGGTACAACATCCGGCGACACACAAGGAATGTCTCGCGTAGCGGCCACCAACTCAGTCGCTTTTTTTACAGTATACGAGAGATCTGCATACAATTTGCCGTTTGACATATAGATAGATTGTTTTATTTTGCCTTCCCGATAATCAGCTAATTCCTGTTCAATCAGGCCGGCAGCCAACGGTGCAATAACAAAAAATTCATAAGGCATCGCGCTGTTTATAAAAACATCGGCCCGCGCCAAATACTCGGGGAAGACGGCTTCTTCACTCGCGTCCAACATGGGCCAGTAGTCAATCGTGGAAAAAGGATTGGTACTGCGTTTAAAATGGTCGCGGGAAACTCGGCGCAAAATGCGGATGTCACGGGAATCCAGCAAGCAGCGATTTGCGGTCAAAGTCGCATAGGGCATTATGAATACTTTCAGGCAGTTAGCCGGATTGATCCCCTGCTCGATTTCCTTGCTGAGGCCGTGTAAACCCTCTACCAGCAAAATACCACGCGGCTCCATCGTTAATTTGTTCCTTGGATCGAAGGAACGCTTACGGGTCACAAAATCATAGCTTGGGACGTTGACTTCGCCGTAATGTAAAAGCTTATCTATATGTTCAACTATCAAGTCAATAGAAAGAGTATCTATGCTTTCAAAATCAGGACGGCCTAAAGCATCTTTGCCCGTGCGTTTTTCACGGTAATAGTCGTCAAGATGCAACGAAACGGTTGAACGGCCGTGCAAATGCAGCGCCCCAGCCAACCGGTTGGCAAAGGTCGTTTTGCCGGAAGATGAAGGTCCGGAAATAAAAATAGCTTTAATATCCGGGTTCCAAGCCGCCCGGTCTGCCACATCGTTAGCCATCCGCAGGAAATCACTCTCGCTTTCGCGGACAAACCAACGCATTTCTACGTGGCCAAGGCGTTCTTTCAGATCGGCCAGATCATAATAAACCATCTTTCCGAATTCAGCCATAAAATATCCCTCTTTTCTATACAAAGACTTGCAACATCTCCCTGCGCCGTGAGAACAGATCAGCGTACGATGCCCCGCCAGTTCGTAGTCCTGGAAATGCCAATTCGTTTCTGATTATAACACGGTACCCCTGCATTTATAACGCCAGTTCGGTCGTTTTTAGCAGCCTCACTCAAGCGTTTCGGTCGCCTCCAAAATTATACCGTTAGGATCTCTAAAATAAATTGCTTTGCTTTTGCCCATATCATACTCTGTAGCATCAAAATACTGCGGCGCGGATAAGACTTCTACCCCGTATCGAAGCAGGCGGCGATAAAATTCGTCTATGTTTTCGACGGTAAAACAAAGTTCAGAAATTGAATTATTAAACAGTGAAGTAGGTATGCGCGGTACCTTGATATCGGCAAATTCAATCAGTTCAATCAACGAGGTGTGTGCCGTCGGATCACAAGTGAAATATGCCACCCGACAAGCGGCATTGCGGCGTTGAAACAGTTTGTCTGTCGCCTCTCCCGCCATTCTCATCTCTCCGACAAAGTGCAGCTGTAAAACTGTTTTATAAAATTCGATAGTCTTATCGAGGTCGTGGACTGTAAAGCCTATATGTGCAATTTGTTTTATCATTCGTCCTCCGGTTTAAATAGGCGTCATCTTCATCCTATTGGTGGTAGTAATCTGTAGATTAATTATATCAGAATGTCGCATCGCAAGCCCCCGTGCGTATCGTCCACGCCATCAACAAATTTTGAGGTGATACAACAAACTTTCAAAATCGCATTAGCAGTTATATTCAATTTACGTTATAATCTGTCTGTGGCGATGCTTTTCCGCCCCGGGTGTACTATAATATACATGCACTTATTAATGATTTTTGAGGAGGAATTTTTCATGCAACAACAAATTAAAATTGCGTCTATCCATGCACGCGAAGTGCTCGACTCACGTGGCAATCCGACCGTTGAAGTTGATTTGATCACCGAATATGGCACCCTTGGTCGTGCCGCCGTCCCATCAGGTGCTTCAACCGGTGCTTTCGAAGCTGTCGAACTGCGCGATGGTGACAAGAGCCGTTACAACGGCACAGGCGTTTTAAAAGCTGTCGCCAATGTCAACGACATTATTGCTCCGGAGCTGATAGGCCACGATGTTTTTGATCAAGAAGGCCTGGATCGTCTGATGCTCAAATTGGACGGAACTGACAACAAAGGCAAACTGGGTGCCAACGCCATCCTCGGTGTATCACTTGCCGCTGCCAAAGCTGCCGCTGCCGAGCTCGAACTTCCCCTTTACCTTTACCTCGGCGGTATCAAAGCCAAAACTTTGCCGGTCCCGATGATGAACGTCATCAACGGTGGTAAACATGCTGATAACAGCGTAAACTTACAAGAATTCATGATTATGCCGACCGGAGCTTGCTGCTTCCGCACCGCTTTACGCATGTGCGCCGAAGTTTTCCACACTCTGAAAAAATTGCTCAAAGCTGACGGCTACGCCACATCCGTAGGTGATGAAGGCGGTTTTGCTCCTAACTTCAAAAATGATGAAGAGCCGCTGCAATACTTAGTCAAGGCAATCGAAGCTGCCGGCTATAAACCGGGCAAAGATTTCCACATCGCCATGGATCCGGCTATGACCGAACTGTACGATGCTGCCAAAGCCAAAGGCCACGAAGGCGAGTATTATTTCTGGAAATCAGACAAATTCATGACCAGGGCTCAAGTTATTGATTTCTGGGAAGAAATGACCAGCAAATACCCGATTATCTCCCTTGAAGACGGCCTCGCCGAAGAAGACTGGGAAGGCTGGCAAGAACTAACCAAACGCCTCGGTCACAAAGTCCAACTGGTCGGCGATGACCTGTTCGTAACCAACTCCAAGCGTTTGGCAAAAGGTATTGAATTAGGTGCTGCCAACTCCATTCTGATTAAAGTTAACCAAATCGGCTCACTTACCGAAACTCTAGAAGCTATGGATATGGCCGCAGCTGCCGGTTACACCGCCATTGTTTCCCACCGTTCCGGCGAAACTGAAGACACCACCATTGCCGATATTGCCGTTGCCACCAATGCCGGACAGATCAAAACAGGTGCGCCTTCTCGTACCGACCGTGTAGCCAAGTACAACCAACTTCTCCGCATCGAAGAAGAATTGGGCGACAAAGCTGTTTACCTCGGCATGAAAGCTTTCAAATTCAACAAGTAATTTGAGATAAATTGCCCTCATGGTAAACATTACCTTAACGGGAACCTAAAAACTAACAAGCCTGCCTCGTCTATGCGCGAAGCAGGCTTGCTTTTTTCGGGCTTACTTGTCCGTGTACAATTTTTCGACTTACTTGTTTACTTCTGAACCTTACTTGTTTACTTCCGTAGGAACTTTGACAGTGCCGTAATAATAAGCATAAATGTTGACCGGAGTCGGTGCATCAGTCAAATCAATAATCTTCAGCATCGCCGCTTCCTCCGAAGGATTGAGCGGATCGCCACCCTTGCGTTTAACAATTTTGGCCGTGACATACACCCACTGCCCAAGTTTAGCCTTAATTTTCGGCTGCATATCCGCCAGCAACCCCATATTTTTTGCATCGGCCGCGCAACAAAACATGATCGGTCTGCCCGGCAAAAACTTGTCCGCCGGCAGTTCTGGCTCTTGGCTGATTCTACCTAGATAAGTGTATGTTTTGCCCACATATTTATCGGTATTCGTCATCATTTCTACTAACCAAGACGCATAATGTGCGCTGTCAATATTGATTGATCCTTTTATCTTCGGGAGAACTTCCGCCTGATCCGTTCCGGCTTGATCGGTTAGGCCGGCTCCGTCACCAGTTCCGTTCATGCCGGCAGCTCCAGAACCGGTGCCAGTTGCCCCTTGCGCCCCGGTTGAATTTAACGTACTCTGATTACCGCTCCCGGCGACCTGCTCATCATATCTTTCGAGACCAATTGACTCGGTCGGGGCTGGCGTGTAGGCAAAAAACGCCGCAAAAAGAGGTATGAGGACCCATAGGAAACCGTTCAGTTTAAACCGCAAATTTACTTCATTAATTCTGGCGGCCTGCGCGACAATCCCCCCAAGCAATATAAAAATACTCAGCCATAAAAACGGCAAATACCGCGGATGAATATATTTTTTATAATTACCCGTGGCCACCATATATATAAACAATATTGCCAGAACAGCCATAATTACGATTTGCAAAGCAATACGGCCGTTTAATAAACACGAGCGGCCTTTACCTGCCTCCCCCGGACGCTTGAAGAAACTAAACTCATGGCTTTTAGACGCTGCCACTGCAAGCTTCAGCCTGTCAAATTGTGTATTTTTTTGAGACATAAACATCTCCCCTAACCATAAGTTCTATAACCGAAAACTGCCGGCCTTACAAAAAGCCGCCCAGTCGCGGCAAAACCCCGCGCGGCAACACATACAAAACGCCGAAGAGCAGCAGCATAATTATCAGCAGCGTAACAACGTACTCCCCTACCGCTTTTTTACCGAGGCCGTTTTTCCAAAGCAACAAATTCTTTATATCAAGTAACGGACTAAAAGCCATATAGATCAAAACTGCCGGAGCAGGCAAAAAAGATGTGAAATTTTTGGCCAAGAAAGCATTGGAATTAGCGCAAACCGCCAAAAATACTGCCAACGGCACCGTCAACAGAACGGCGAGATGCGTGTTCCGACTCAAAAATTGAGCCGAAGAAGCGGTAAAAAGTTCATGCACAATCGCACTAAGCAACGCACCGGCAACAACATACGGCATCAATGTCATAAATTCCTGTATCGTATGTCGGAATACCGCCACCGCCTTATTTATACCGGAATTTCCGCTAAGCTCACCGATATAACCCGAAGTGCAAACCAAATCCGCTACTACTGATTCTTTCGCCCTCAACTCACCCTTTTTTCGCCACGACCATTCCTGCAGGCAAACCGCACCGCTAAGTAAAACAGCTGTCATCAAGCCTAAACCGAGACGCCATACATAAACAAGCGGCTGTCCTGGGAAAGCATAAAAAGTAGACAAGATAACCAACGGATTGGTCACCGTAGAGGCGACAAAAAACAAAAACGCAATTGGCCGACTCACACCTTTGCGTAAAAGTCGAGTGATTATCGGCACCAGTCCGCAATCACAAATCGGCAGAACACTGCCCAAGCCCAAAGTCAACGGCACACTTATGTACCATGGACGCTTGAGCCATTTTTGTACAGTAAGATCGCTTACTGTCACCTGCAAAACAGAGGAAATCAAGGCCGCCATGAGCATAAATGGCACAATTTGGAACATTAAAGCAAGAAAATATTTGCTGATTGCCACCCCGGCAGCCTGCCAATTCTCCAAGCCGGGCAAAGCGAACCAGGCTCGCAGCAGAACCGCCGCCCAAACTGCCAGTAGCACCAACAAAAATTGTAGGCCGCCCCCGATTCCGGCGTCCGTAATTTTTCGCAACAAGCCGCTCGGCAGCGGCGGCAAGTTCTCCGACACGGCAAATTTTAGCTCATCAACAGCTCCGGCTGCACTTGAGACTGCAAAATCGGCTGGATTTGATTCCGCCTTCTTCTTCCAGCAGAAAAATTGCAGCCGCGAATTATAAGCCTGTAGCTTTCGGCGCAGAACCTCGGCTATCTTTTGCTGAGCACTTTCGGCCGCATCCACGGCCTGCCCCGTCAGCCCGGTTTCTTGCGTTGCGCTAGGAGAATAAAAATTCAGCAGAACACCCTCGCTTTCGCTCAAAACTTGTGCCGACAAACTGCCCATCCCCGTAATTTGACGATCAGCAGCAGCAACTGACTGAACATTAAGAGAGTACTGCAAATATGCCATGCACGGCGGTATTGCCGCCTTTATTTGTGCTAACGGCCAAACCCCGTTATATTCGACGATCAACATATCTGGCGACGTTTCCCGCAACATTTCGGTCAGAAAAGTTCTGGTGAGTTTTTCAGGACGGCTGATTTCATTAAACGCAACCAGCTCTGCCAATGTAGCAATATCCAACTCAGCCTCACCTTTCTCGCACGTCAACAAAGCCAGCTTAGCTTTCGGCGCATTGTCACGCAACGTCTTGACCAGTCGCGCGATAAATGATGTCTTGCCGCTGTCCAAAAAACCGGTAACCAAAATTATCGGCACACGTTGCGTAAGTTTAAATCTAAGCTTCGGCATCAGAGAACTCCAAGCCGTTCACCTTAAAAAATGTTTCGACGGCATCTTTATTGATATTGGTCCCGATGAAGATAATCACGCTCCGATCGGATTTTGTCTGGAGACGACGTTGCCACTCTCCGCCGGCATATTCAAGGTGAAGCCATTCCTCGGTCGGATTGCCGTCCGCTCCTGCCAATGGCACAAGTCCTTTGCAGCGTTCTATTCCACCGAAAGCCCCCGCCTGCAAAGCAGTACGCAAAGCTTCTGCCTTGTATACGGAGCAAGATTTCAGTTTGTAGCTCAGAGATACGAAAGTCGGACGCTCTTTAACCGAATTTGCAGGAGCCTCCGATTTTGCCTGTGCCGAGACCGAAGCCTGAGGTTGACCATGTGAAGCGACCGTCGCTCCCGGCGCGGTTGCAGCAGTCAGATCCCCCGAAATCGCTTTATCCGCATCAGAGGCTTGCGACTTGATGAACTTCCGCCCACCGGCCAACGCCCCAACCTTTTTATCTTTTTCCGCCGCATTTGCATCATAATAACCCGCCCAAGCCGCCGGGAATTTTGCCATATCAGGCAACTTTTCCCCGTCCAACAAAATATGATTCCAGTCCTCCGGTGACAGACTCATCAGCCCGGTAAAATGAATTCTCGCTTTTTGGTTATAGCGACGCAGATCCTCAACGCAGCGCAACTTTTCAGCATCCGTAAGCATTTCCGTTCGCGTCAGGAGAATTTCTGTCGCGCCTTTCAGCTGATCGGCGAAAAAATCCCCGAAATTCTGCAAATAGCGACGATATTTCTTAGCATCAACAACAGTAATTGCCGCCCCCAACTGGATAGACGAATTATCTGCCGCGGAAGCTTCAGGCGGTACCCCATCACGTCTTAATGCAGACTCAGCCCCATTGCTCGCAGCCGCGGCATCGGCGTTCCCACTTTGCGACGCAAGTTGTCGCCGCCATCTTAAGCCACGCTCATCAACAGCGATTTTTTGCCCCGCCATGCTACGTTTTACCAAGTCAAAACAAGCGTTTTTAACATCGGAAAGCAAAGCGACCCCGGACGGCTCAATTATCACTTCCGCTAAATCGTAGGTAGCTAAAAGTTTCGCCAAAGCGCCGCGAAAATCACCGGCTAACGAGCAGCAAATGCAGCCAGAGCTCATTTCCAAAATGTTGACGGCAGTCTCACGCAGCAACGCTCCATCCAGACCAACCTGACCGAATTCGTTTTCAACAATCGCCACTTTGCCGCGCCCGGCCCGCCCTTCCAACAAATATTTTATCAACGTGGTTTTACCGGCACCTAAAAAGCCGGAAATTATATGTATTTTTGTCATTTCATCCTTGCTCCCCTCTTAAAATTCGGCTAACCAGATCAAGATCGGCCTGAGTGTTGACCCCGAGTCCCTCATATTTGCCGGTTGAGCGGTAAAGCTCAATTTTGTCTCCTCTACTGCGTAAAAAGCCGGGAATATCGGTTAAGTAGTATTCATTTTGGGAATTATCATTTTTTAATGAAGCAATGCCGTCCAAGAGTGCTTGCACAGCAAAAACATATACGCCGGCATTGTATTCGTGAATTGCTTTTTGCGCCGGGGTACAGTCGCGATCCTCCACCACTTCACAAAATTCGCCGTCTTCGTTGCGAATTATCCGTCCATAAGCCAAGTCAAGTGGGGTATCGTACGATAAAATCGTACAGGTAGCCGCACTCGCTATATGATGTTTGATCATTCCTATATACGTTTCGCGGCTGATGAGCGGCATATCTCCATAGCAGCATAAAATCGGGGCGGCCGGTAATTTTTTCGCTACTTCTTCGAGCCAGGCGCGGGCTTGAGCGACGGCATGTCCGGTGCCGAGTTGCTCTGTCTGGATAACGTGTAAGTATTCCGGGGCTACCGTAGCACATACTTTTTCCCACATATAGCCGACAACAAGCATGGTGTCCGACGGGTCAATAAAATTTAAGGTCCGCAGAACATGCTCCAAAAGGGTGTGCCCGGCCGCCCGGCGCAGCACTTTCGGCAGGTTGGCCGCTTCGCTGTTCAGGCGTTTCCCTTGCCCGGCCGCCAAGACCACCGCTCGCACTTTTGCCGGTATTTTTTCCGACATGTTTTCAGCGGAACGGGTAAGTATGTCCATGCTCAAATTATCTTTCATATTTGCTTTCGTATTTTCTTTCATATTTTGCTTGTATTCGCTTTCATATTTAATTTCATGCGCTTGTTCGTACTTTCATTCATATTGCGTTCGTTTTTTACTTTTTTGCGGTTCGCCTCAGTCCGCTTTTATAAGTATAGCAAGCTTCATTCGACAAAGCATCGACATTTTGCGACTTTTTTAAACAATTTATAACATTTTCTGCAGGACCGCTTTTCTCGGCTTTTTCATGCTACAATACCTCTCAAACGGAGGTTATGAGTAACATGTATAACAGTCAAACTTATCTGTCACAAGAACAAATCAGTAATATACAGGCTATGATGTATAAAATAACTTGGCGAATTTTCGGCTGGATGTTCCTCGGCGTTGCCCTTACCGCTGTGAGTGCCTTTGCGGCCAATTACTATAATTTGTCCCGCTATTTAACTCGCGGTACGGTTATCGGTCTTGTTTTGGTTCAGCTGGCGATAGTCTTTATCTTCAGTTCGCAAGTGCGTCATGCCCGAGCCGGAATAGCTACAGCAATGTTTTTGGTTTATTCGATAATTACCGGCATTACTTTCAGCACATTAATAATATTTTATAGCGGCGCATCCATCGTGAGTGGATTCGCTCTGTCCGCCTTGATTTTTGCTGTAATGGCTGCTTTCGGTTTCTTAACCAAACGAGATTTGTCATCTCTCGGTTCAGTTGGTTATGTTTTGCTTTTCGGGGCACTGCTGATCGGGGTCGCCAATATCTTCCTGCATCTACCAATGATTAATTTATTGATAAATTATGCTATATTGGCCGTGTTCATCGGATTGACCGCTTATGACTTGCAAAAAGTGCGTCGATCGGTAACTGAATTGGTAGCAAGACGTTCTTCGGCCTATCGCGAATCGGATGTGGCTGCGCTCGACGCCAGCATTCGTTCTTTGTCGATTATGTATGCTCTGTCCTTATACTTGGACTTTGTCAATATCTTTATTCGTATCTTATCAATTACTGGTGATCGCCGGTCATCTAATTAAACAATTAAAGCACAGTAGCCATAGCATGGTCTCTTCCAACGTAAATAGCCGCGAGTATTTGGACTTCTTTTTTATTCCCATCAACCCATAAATCAAATTTTCCAATATTATTCTAACAACTATAACGGAATTAAAATTTGGCAGAAATACGGCAAAATAAAAGGCAAGAAAGCAAACAGAGATTGAGTTTTCTCCTATTGCTACCGCCGTTTTTCAAAGGAGTAAGCGGGATTCGTTGTATAGATTCGTCAATCTATAACAGACGGTGATTACAAGTATTGACTTTATATCGGTTTTGGTTACCGAAACCTACAATAAATTGACGCGGTCATTGCCTATTTATTGCTTGACAATGTATACTAATTGTATTATAACCGTGAAAAAGGAGCTGATACTATGGCAACAAGTCCTACTCAAATTCGTATTGATAATAATGTCAAAACAGAAGCAAATGAACTGTTTAGCGCACTTGGCCTCGACATGTCAAGTGCCGTAAATATCTTCTTACGCCAATGCGTTTTGCACGGCGGTCTTCCCTTTAAGGTGGAAATCCCAAAGTATAATGCTGAAACGCTGGCCGCTATGGAAGAAGCTAGAAAAATTTCCAAAGACCCTAACGCACCATCGTATTCTTCTATGGAAGACCTTAAGAAAGCGTTGTTGCAAGACTGATGTATAAAATAAAGTTTACGAACGCATATAAGAAAAGCTATAAGCGTATGGCTAAACGGGGAATCAGCCTTTCTCTTTTAGATGAAGCGGTAGATAACCTAAGACAAGGTATTGCGCTTGATCCTAAATACAAAGACCATATACTAAAAGGAAAATTCAACGGTTTTCACGAATGTCACATCAAACCGGATTGGTTACTTGTTTATCTACTAGAGGATGATATTCTCACCCTCACTCTTATCGATACTGGCAGTCACACAGACCTATTCGACATGTAAGCATAAGAATGAACAAAAACGCACCCACCTAATCAGCCCTGTGTTTTAGCAGCCAGATCATCAATAATTTCGCTAATCCATACAAATTCATCTGCCGTGCATCAGGAAAGATTGTGCCGATTTGACCGTGTGTTCGTATAACTCCCACACGCACGCCTTTCCAATTTGAATTGCTCCAACAATTCAGGAGCGTTTTAATTTACTAGTTTTCTCCCAAGAAGTAGTGCGATAAGCTCATTTTTTTCTTCAGCCGTCAGCTCCCCACCTTTCCTGGCAATCGCAGTAGAAATTGTTTCATAAGCACTTGTTCCACTATCTTCCCCCTCATCAAGAAGATACTCGGTTGAAACACCAAATGCCTTTGCAAAGTTCACAACAATATCAAGTCGTGGCCTACGCTCAGAACGAAGATACCTCGAAACAGAACTTTCTGTGATACCGCTTAATTGCGATAACTGCTTTTGATTGATGCCCCTATCCAGCATTAAGGTTTTAACTTTCTCTTGCCAGCTCATATCAACTCCTCCTTTTATACTTGCAATTATATATTGCGAATTGGCAATTGTCAATACCAAAACAGTTAACGCACAAAAAATGCCGCTTGCCAACGCAAGACGGCATCTTTTTGTATCATGGACAAAGGTCGGTCTACTAATCAACTGCTAATGACTTACTAATCAATTAAGCCAGCATTGAACGCAAGAACCAAATTTGCTTATTGTAATGATCGATGTGATCTTCCAACATATCGACCGCGCTGAACCAACCTTCCTCATCACAAGCGTTACGCAATTCAGTAGCGACGGTGCGTAGGTTTTGCAAATCGGCGTACACCAATTCCAATGCTTCCTGACAAGTAAAGGTACGCGCCGGAATTTCCTTTACGTGAGAAACCTTCAGCAATTCACTCATGTTAGCCTGCGGTACACATTCAAACTTACGCAAATGCTCAGCTACAGCGTCCATGTAGTCAAAAACCGTCTCATATTCCTTTTCGGTGAACTCATGCACACGAGTAAAGTCCTTGCCGACAACGTTCCAGTGAATATTATGCAGTTTCATGGTCATAACGGCCAAGTCTGCTAAGTACGCATTAAATTCTTTTTCATATTTCATAATTAAATCCTCCTCTTAACTTTTTCGAAAGTTTATCTTTAATGTTTGCTATTTATTTTGTTGTTTAAAATATATCACAGATGCAACAGAGTTGTTGTATCATTTGTAACGCATTTTAATATTTTTTGTTATTCTTGCAATTGCGGTCATTATAAGCAGGCATATTTTATAAATTATAAACATGCTTTAGCTTAGCGAAACATCCCAAAACGTATTGCAAATCTTCTTCCGTATGCCCCGCCGAGATCTGAGTACGAATTCTCGCCTTGCCCTGCGGCACTACCGGATATTTGAAAGCAATTACGTAGACACCCATCTTCAGCAACTCTCCGGCGATCTCAATTGCCTTCAGCGCGTCATAAATCATGACTGGCACGATCGGGTGTGACCCCGGGATAACATCTAGGCCAATTTTCTTAACCCCGGTGCGGAAAAATTCCGTGTTATGCCGTAGCTTAGCCAAACGTTCCGGCTCATTTTCTAACAAATTAAGTACTTCTATGCCGGCACTGGCAATAGCCGGAGGCAAGGAATTTGAAAACAGATATGGCCGGCTTTTTTGGCGCAACCAATTGACAACCGTCTTAGACGCCAATGTGAAACCACCCGAGGCGCCACCTAATGCCTTACCCAGGGTGGAATTCAAAATATCAACGCGCCCTTGCACGCCGCAGTATTCCGGGGTACCGCGCCCGGTCGCTCCGACAAAACCCGAAGCGTGACTGTCGTCAACCATAACCAGCGCGTCGTATTTATCTGCCAAATCACAGATACCTTTTAGATTGGCAACAATTCCGTCCATCGAGAAAACTCCGTCTGTAGCGATGATTTTCACCACAGCTCCGGCAGCGGTCGCCTCTTTCAAACAGCGTTCCAAGTCTTCCATATTGTTATTTTTGTAGCGGTAACACTTAGCTTTGGACAGCCGCACGCCATCAATAATCGAGGCATGATTCAGTTCATCGCAAATAATCGCGTCTTCCGCCGTGGTCAAAGCTTCAAACAGCCCACCGTTGGCAGCAAAACACGAGGTATACAAAATAGCATCCTCGAAACCGAAAAATTCCGCCAGCTTATGCTCTAGCTGCTTGTGTACCTCTTGAGTTCCACAAATAAAACGAACTGAGCTGAGGCCGTAACCCCAATGATCATAGCTAGCCTTGGCCGCCGCTTTTAGCCGAACATCATTGGCCAGGCCAAGATAATTGTTGGCACACATGTTGATTACATCCGGTTGTTCAGTCGTTACGATGCGATTTTGCTGCGGTACGGTCAGAACACGTTCTTCACTCAAAAGGCCTTGGCGACGCAGATCTTCCACCTTAGCCGCAATTACCTTTTCTCCCGTTTTCATAAAGGCCCTCTCTCAGAAATTTTAAATATTTGTATGCGCTATGTTCCAAGCCAAAATGACTTTTCCCAAGTTGCCTAGGTCGATAGCAGCAAAACCATTCTCTTGCTCAAAATTACAAAATCAAGGCGGCCACCGTTGCTGTAGGTGAGTGTAACCACCGTTGCGGTAGGTGAGTGTAAAGTGAAGACTTAATGCATTACTTGGCGGCCAACAGCTTATCCACCATAGCAGCCATCTCATCCGCTTCTGTTTCGCCAACGTGGTAATAAATCGGCTTGTCATCTGCCGTCTTTCCCAGCAGCATGCACTTACCGTCCGGCTTGATAAACATAAGCACAGGAATATCAGTTAGCTTATAAGCATCAACCACAGCTTTTTGGTCAACATAGTGCCGTTGCAAAGTCAAGCCTTCAGATTCATAAAACATTTGAGCCATTTCTTTGGTCTGCTTGTCTTCCTTTAACAAAGTAAGCGGCAAAAAAACCAGATTAGACTTATCTTTATATTTTTCTGAGATTTTTTGCAAAATCCCAAGTTCCGCCTTGCAGCTCGGGCACCATGTCGTACCGAAAGAAACGACTACATATTTACCTTTGAAATCGCTTAGTTTCAGCTTATTACCGGCATCATCCTCTAAATCAAGGTCCGAGGGGACTTCAACCCCCGGATATTGCCCTGGCTTAACATGCGGATTTGTTGCTCCACCGGCCCCGTTTTCGGACGAATTAGCTGACTCTGGCGGCAGAAACACATCAGTACCGCCAGCCACTTCAGAACCTGCTGACGCAGCGGCAGCCTCCGATGCAGCTCCGGCCGCAGAACCGGACGGGGCAGCGGCGGAATTACCACCGCAGCCGGCCAAATTGCAGGCCAACAAAAGACTCATTCCCGCCGCAAGCAGCCTGTTAGAATGCTTAAACCGCCCTCCGGATAACTTCATGTCATAGCCGAAAACCATGTGCTGTACTTTTTCCGATCTAATCATACTCCCCGTCCTATTTTGCTTCTAACGCAGCGGATATTTTTTCAGTCAATAGTTCCGGCGTTATGTCCGTATGACGATAATATTCAATGTTTCCGGCGTCATCTTTGCCCATCGGCACGCACTTGCCTTCCTTATTAATTACCATCAAGGTCGGGATCCAGCCGATTTGGAAATTTGCCCGCAAAGTCGCCTTGTCGCCATAATAACAGGGCAGGTCAAGCTTTTCTTTTTCATAGAAAGCTTTAATCGTGTCTTTGGTTTCTTTTTTGCCGTCAACCAGATAGGTGGGCAGGAAAACTACATCTTTGTTATCTTTGTAGTTTTGGTATAACTTATTGAGCATTTTTAATTCTTTTTGGCAGTCCGGGCACCATGTAGCTCCCATGGTCAGCAAAACAACTTTGCCTTTAAACTGATCGAGGGTAACTTTTTTGCCGTCTTTTGTCTCACTTTCGTAAGCCGCCGGCGTTTCTGCACCTTTGTAAACATCTTTTTTCGGGCCACGAACCTCTGCCTTTCCGGTTGCCGATGCGTTCGACTTAGTCTCATTTGCTTTGGTCATTTTTGTCTCCGTGGATTCAGATGAAACCGTAGCCGCAGCGGATGAAGCGTTTTCTCCAGTGGCGGATGCGGCTGCCATTGCCGAAGTGGTGCTGTCAGTCGATTTGCCTGATTCAGCGGTGTTGTTGCCGCCACAAGACATCAACAAGCACCCGAGTGTTAAACTCATAGTTAGTGCTAATATTTTTTTCATAATTCACCTCTCTCAAAAACTTAGTCATGCTAAATTATATCATATTGACAGCGGCTTGTTTGAAAAGTATTCTCACTTTGTCACTCCGGGGATTTACCGCTCCGACCGCTTCCTAGATTCACTGCTCCGGCCGCTCCGGCCACTTCGGCTGATCTGACCAATTCCGCCTACCTCGCGTCCGACCTGGCAAAAGTATTCTTCATCAGAGCAGAAGCCGTAAACAGCACATCATCAAGATATTTCGTCGTGCGTTGCTTCAAATAGTCAGCCATTTCCGTGTTCGCCGCCTGTAAAAATGCGGCAACATCCGCAATCTTGCTTTTATCAGCCAAAAATGCTTCATCATATTTTTTCAGCAAAGCATTACCGGTCGCCAAAACGTCCTCCTGATAAGTCTCGACCGTCGACTTGGTTTCACCGAAATGCGGATCACAAATCGTTGCTATAATACGATTCACCCAATAGAAATTTTCCGTTGTCGGTTCAAGAGTGGTGTTGGCCAAATATTCTGGGGTTGCATTGACATTACCATAAAAAGGCACGATCGCATTGAAGACGTTGCACCCGAAAGCGAGCCACTCCACCGCGCGGATTTCCTCGGGCAAATACGGCCTGATTTGGGTAATTGCCAAAACGTCGTTGCGATTGATCCCGATCGGTCGATAGCACCCGGCACGAGAAGTGTCACCGTGACGGCTGTACGGATCAAAAGGCGTTCCCTCATAGTGATTCGACATAATGTCCTTTACGTCCGCAATCGTCAACTTATGCTCCGGCCGCATCGCCCACGGCAGTTTATTACTTTCCGGATGCCAAAGTGTGTCTGCGCTGTCAAAATCATAGGTGTTGCCATTAAATTTCCGATGCATTACCCAAGCGCGTGGCGTGTTGTAGACATGATCCGCCTCCGAATCACTGCCGAAAGCAGCACGAGGATCAAAATCCCCTTCCATGGTGCAGTCTAAATGATTCGCCTGCACAAATTCCTGCAAATCCGCCGCGCACATGTGAAATTCCTTAGTACCGTAAGCATCGGCAAAGTCGAAGGAATCGACACCGAATTGGTTCGGCCCGACAACATAGCAGTCATCCGGCACCCGGCGCGCCAACCAATGATGGCCCCCGATCGATTCAAACCACCAAATTTCATCTACATCTTGAAAAACGACAGCGTTGCTTTCATATGTGCCATATTTCTCGATCAAAGCTCCCAGCCGCTCCACACCTTCACGCGCAGAAGTTATGTATGGCAATACAATTACGATAAAATCTTCTTCCCCGATACCGCCGTTTTTCAGTACACCTTCTACGTAAGGGATGAGCGGATCGGCCCCAAGCACCCGATCATTGGTGGTCGTAGTTTCCGTGGCCGTCATCGTGACATTTTTTGAATTTATGCCACAAGCACCCCAAACTCCACGCCATTTTTTCACATTCGGCAAGCACGTATAACGTAGCGGATTCGCCGGCAAAGTTATTTCGCAATCTGTACGCACGGATTTGTAATGAACAGGTTGATCTTTGGGCTCTACAACGATAAATTTCTTGGCCTTAAACATGCCGTTTGCTGAATCTTCAATACGAGCTGCCAGGGTTGAGCCGTCATAGCTGGCCTTTTTGCCTACAAGAAATGTTGTGCACATGGTATGTCCCTCTCTTTGCTTTAAATTAACAGTATTGATCCCGACATCGGACCGTTCATGGTGCGCGAAAGCGTCCCTCAGGCAAAGGCATTATCAGTTTCCAAGTCGCCAGGAACGTTTCTCAAAATAGCTTCCCGAAAGGGAACGATTATCGGCTATACAGTTAACCTTTGGTAACTATATATAGTATATATTATACGCCTTTATCTAGAAATGGGAACAAAAAATCCTGCCGTCATCGCCAATACAGCAGATAACAGTGGCAGGATCAATGCTCAACAACCACCGGACAACGTGCAGCAGCACAAGCTTTCGCTTAATATCCGGAAATAATCGTCATCCTAGTCTTGTATATTCCGTTCGATTTAATTCTCTTCCGTAAGTTTACGGCTGATTATCAAAGCTGAACCGGCAGCAAACGCAATGGCTAAACCGGTTGCTGTGAAAGTCGAGGCGGCAGCGGTGTTCGGTACCGAATCTTTGACCGGGGCAGCCTTTACCACGTTTTGCTTAGGTAGGGCAGCTGCACGAGCACCTACGCCCTGCTGCGATTTGGCTGCTTCTGCCTTCTTAGCCTCTTCTTCCGCCTTCAAAGCTTCGCACATACTGCACTTCGGATCATCGTCATTATCTTCAGCTCTGACAACTGTACCGCCGTAAATTCCCAAGGTCAGTATCAAAGCTAACAAAGTCGCTTTTAAACCTGTTTTCATACGCCCACCTTTCCACGCCAAAGCCACTTTCACGTGACAATTACGTTCTTTAACTGATTTAATTTTACGCTTGTCTGCCACAATATTCAAGGCAAATTTCGTTTTATTTCACTTTTATTCACAATTAACGAGTTAAATTGCAATCTCGTTACAGTTCAACTACTTTTCGCAAAAAACTCGGGAAATTTATATGTTTTGCTATCTGACAGGAACATTTTGCGCACTGCGATCGGGTATTGTGAATAGTCGTGGAATTATCTGGGTTCGTGAGGAGACATCAGGAAATATGTGGTTCTAAAAATAAGTAAGGTAATAAAAAAAGTTCTTTAGATGTATCTAAAGAACTTTTTGGCGGAGAAAGAGGGATTCGAACCCTCGCACGCTTGCGCGCCTAACGATTTAGCAAACCGTCCCCTTCGGCCCCTTGGGTATTTCTCCAAACCGATTATCGCTTCCCTGCCAAACTGCAGTTCAAGCCTATAAAGTGTAGCATTATTTCGCTATAATTGCAAGACTTTTCTTTAACTCCTGCGTCTTAGTAATAAGGAAGAGTACGGAGAAGATACTGAGGTAGTTTTCCTCTTTTAAATCCAAGCCTTTCTATTTAACGGTACAAAAACGGTACAAAAAAATTGCGGAGAGCATAAAACCTAGTGTAAAATTTCTATGTCTTCTGTATAAAAAGAAACAACCACCGCAAAATGCAGTGGTTGTAGTTTTGGCGGAGAGAGTGGGATTCGAACCCACGGAGGGGATTAACCCTCGCCGGTTTTCAAGACCGGTGCCTTAAACCAAGCTCGACCATCTCTCCACATCGGCCTGTGTATTTTACCGTTAATTTTGACTGCTGTCAATAAGCATTAGCGTTAGCAACAGTATGGTTATCACAGACCAGTTAGGGGTTATAAGTCCAGTTCAGTTGTTTACTGCCGCAGCGGTGTTCGGAACATCGTCTTTTTTCGCGCTAGTTTCGGTCTTAGCGCACTTGCTGTCGGGGCAGGTAGGCAGTAAATAACGGCCGAGGTCGAAGTAGGCGTTGCCGGTTTTTTCTTGCTGTTTAGGCAAGGGTTGTGGGGCCGGCACTGGCGGTTTTTGTTTAGCACGTACAATAACCGTAGATGTCCATGTAACATTCCCAAATTCCATTTTTATTTTATATCTACCTTCAACCGGATTATCCGAGCTAAAATCGCCTATGTTGATTTTTACCTTATTTTTATCACCGTTGTCACCATTCGCTTTTTCACGGAATTCAACAATTAATGACAGAGGATCGAATTTTTCACCCTCCATGATAGTTGCATCTTTGCCGATAAGAAGAGGTGGTATCGTAGCGGGATCATTGTCATTCCAAGTTTTTAAAGTTACTTCAAGTGGCTTTAGTGCATTTTCCTTATTCTTTTCGTCTAGATCTAGAAAGGCAAACAGGTCATTCGTGTTATTGTAATGCGAATTTCCATTTGGTAGCTTTACGTAGAATGCTCGAAGTTGGAGTTGATCTTTACCCTTAAATTTAAGATCTTTTCTCCGAGCGGCAAAAGTTGTTTCCCCTGCGGTTATATCAAGATCAAATTCTAGGGAGGCATTCGATCTTTGACGAGATATATTTTCTAAATATAATTCCTCAAGACCACCATCTGATATAAATTTCACTTGCCGATAGGTATGGAGAGGCAAATATGCTGTGTACACGCCCCCTGTTTCCTTGACCCCATTTTCAGAAATCACAAATTGTTGGTCGCCGATACTAACTTGCAAGGACTTTGTTGTATCAACCTTATATTTTATACCGTTATTATCCCCTACCTGAAAGGTAAACTTTAACTTCATATCTTTATCAGGAACGTACTCATATCCTTTTGCGCCTTTTCTTATCGGCCAAAATATTTTGTCAGGATACGGGTTATCGCTTTTGTCTACGTACTCAAAGCTAACATTATTAATAATACCATCACCCAATTTTTGGCGATTATTTTCTTCCCCCACGTATCCGTCTAGCTTTTCTGCAAGACTTTCTTTGGGGTTTGTCACCGTGCTTCCAATGTAATTGGAAAGTTTCTTACCATCTTTCAGGGTCAACTGAATTTCGGTAATCGGCTCAGCATTATCCGCAGCTTGATTAGCCGGATCATTGTCAGCAACAATCGGTACTGTCAGTATCAGTGCCGCAAGGGTTGCGGCCAAGCAAGAACGACATACTTTTATCATAGGTCCTCCACAAATTCGCATTTTACAGCGTCATTATCGATTTCGTGTTTTCATTATACTAAGCTATTTCTGCAATCGCAATAGTTTATCACACAATTATACCAAAAAGCTCTGCAATTGCGGGTTGCAGAGCTTTGGCATTATATTCGGGAAAATTCAGAGTATTAGTTGTTCGCGGCCGCAGCGGTATTCGGAACATCGTCTTTTTTCGCGTTGGTTCCGGCCTTAGCGCACTTGCTGTCGGGGCAGTTGGGCAGGAAATTACGGCCGAGGTCGAAATAGGTGTTGCCGGTTTTTTCTTGTTGTTTGGGCTGCGGTTGCGGTGCCGGGGCAGGCGGGTTAGGCGCAGCGGCTTCGACAAATAATTTGGCGGAGAAAAAGCATTCAAGTTTATCTCCTTCAGGCGAAGTAAAATGGTATTCAATTTCTAAGCCGTTCGTACCTTTAGCCTTGGCAGTCGCAATATCGCCTTCTGTGAACCCATGGTGGCCTCCATTCGCCTCTTTCACTAAAGCTTTCACCTTACTTAGTTTACTCTTGTCTACAGGAGCCGAGTTAGTCAAAACATCTGTGGTCAGCTTATTGACAGCTTTTTCAATCAATTTCTCAGCTGTTATTTTTTCATCAGGCTTTAGCTTTAAGGTTACATCTTGGGCTTCTATATAAGGGATTTTATCATCTTTATCTGCCCTTACCGTGAACAATGTTTTCAGAGCGTCAGCTTTTCTTGTCTCGTCTAATCCCAATGTCATAATGTTAGTTTCATTTGGGAGAAATTTATCATTTTCCGCAAAATCCCTTAAAAACACAGCATACTTAGTTGCTCCACTTAGCAAATTAACTTCCACCGCAGCATTATCATTTGGTTCGTTTTCTTTTCTTAGGCAAATTCCAACTGTACGGTTTTCCTCTAACGGTAGTTCAGTATCGCACTGTTCGAGAAAATTGCCTGCGCCAACTTTTTTAACTTGAGCGCCTTCACTTATAAAATTGAACCTACGAAAGATAGTAGCATCAAACGGGACATGTAGTAACTCAATTGGGTTCCCGCCTTGAAAAGAATTTTCCACTCTAGCTGAAGACACTTTTTCACCACTACCTTTGAAAACCAACTTTGTATTTTTATCATCAGTGTTCTTGCTAAGAAATTGATAGTTAGCGTATAACTTAGGATCTTTAAAAGCGAGCGTAAAAACTGTTTTAAACTTCATTTTATCTTTGTTCAACTTCAGTCCATCTTGTGTTTTCTCAAAAGGCCATACATCGTCTGACAGTTTTTGTTCAAGATATCCTTGCCCTTGCGAATAAAATCCTACAGCCTTGAGTTTCATATCTGCATAGACATCATTTGTACCAGGCAGTTTAGCTTTAAAAGTAATGTTGGCGTATCTATCTAGTACATTTTTAGATGTTTCACCAACATATAATCGTACATCTTCCGGACCAGTTAACCCTTCTACTCCTATTTCTTGGATAATCGGCCTTGTATCCTCCGCCCGAACCACCATCGGCAGAGCCATCAGAGCCGCCAAAACCGTCACCGCAATTGACCGGTATATTTTTTTCATAAAAACCTCCCGAATATTACTTCAAACCTACTAATTGGCTTAAGTATACCAAAATTCCCCAGCAAATAGCAATAGCCGACAGAACACGTCGCTTGCGGACAGAACCGCGACACGCATTGAGCCTACCTAGATTTTGTGGCAGCCATTGGGCGATATTTTTTGAAATTCGCCCGTAATTAGCCCGTTTTTTCTTGACAGTTAGATGAGGCTAAGTATACTGGATTCGCAGGTAAATTAGTTCATTTAGGCGATGACGTTTGGTCACAACAGCACGCCACAAGTTGGAGGTTTTATGAATTTAAAATGTAAATTACCGAATTTTTTTGACGGCCAGCGAACTAGGCAAAAAGGCTTTAGGGCATTGGCAATTTTAACTGCTTTCAGTTTGCTAACCGTAGGAGTGGTTTTCCTACAAACACCGGTACAAGCGCAAGAAGAGTTGAAAGTCTTCCCAATAACCGATGGCGGTAGCTTTAACTTTGACACTTTGCTCCAAAACGCGGTTGACGGTGGATATAATGCTATTTCTTTGAAATCCAATTGTAGAAGTCTTGGGCCTAATGCTAAAATTGGCAAAGAGATAAAAGAGCTGACGGCTGAAAAAAGCCAGACAACTAATAGTTATTATTACATGGGTGGTAGTGCCAATGAGAAACTTATTATTTCCACAGGTGCTAACCTCACAGTAAAAAATGTTACTTTCAAAAAGAAAAATAATTTGGACAATAACGGCTGCACGGTTGAGATCGAAAAAGGTGCTCAGGTGACTTTTGAAAACTGCACTTTTGAGCTACCGCCGGTAAACCACGGCCAAGTCATTTTCAAAGGTTGCGACTTCCCAAAAGGTATCAAGGATTACGCGAGTGACACAACCAAATACCTTAGCTCAGACGGCCAACCCGTACAGGGTCCTACAAATTTAGTGCCTACGCTCACACTTACTAAGCCTGAGGATGCAGATGAAAATATTGCTGCTGCCATTGCCGGGCAATTCGGGAAGAGCAATTCCAATAGGGGATTGGCTTTAACCGTGCCTTATCAGTTAGGTGGTACAGCTACAAATGCCCAAATTACCGCGACGGTTGGCAAAAAAGAATCACCTTCAACTCCGGTTAAAGGTTTAACTGCCCGAGTCATAAAAGGCAATCCAACTGTAGAAATAAGCAATATCAAATATCCTGCTTCGGGTTCAGGAGAACCTACAGTAACGGAAATCCCTGCCGGGGTATATACCATTAGAATTACTGCTACCGCTGCTGGTGCCAGCCCTAAAACTGCAACGATTGAGTACGAGTTTACGATTCCACCCAAGGATGGCTCTCAGCCGCAACCGCCGGTGCCAGGCCCGAATCCTGATCAGCCACAGCCACAACCGCAGGAAAACAATTTAGAATTTAAACCGGATCATAAAGATTTTGAAAATACCATTGGCGTAACCAAAGACTTTGAGGTTAAACTAGCTTGGGAAGACAAGACAACTCATCAACCCAAGATTCCTAAAGATGTCGCCGTAAAAGTGTTATACAACAACGAGATCATCTCGCAAAACAGAGATGTTGCGTATGTGACCGCAAAGTACGACGCAACTGCGAAAGTCCTCAAGATACACCAAGACGCGCAAGCCCCCGCCGGGACCTACTTAATTCAACTAACCGCAACTTTTGATAATAATCAAACCTCAAAAAATACAATCCAGCTGATTGTAAAAAACAAACCGAGTGGCGGTACCGACAATAATAATCCCGGCTCCTCCTCGCCCAGCTCAAAAGGTAGCAGCTATTTCGACTTGAGAGCCATTCCGTTCACATGCGATACTTGCCCCAAAGCTAAGACTTCGGCCAAGAAAGACGATGTTCCTGACACAGCTGCGGCGGCACGGTTATTCTGTTCGTTAAATTGACAACTTTACTGAGCGTTGCTCATGTCACATTCAAGTAAAGAAGGCGGTAACCTTACGGTTATCGCCTTCTTTGCATATTTTTCGGTACTGATGGTACACTGTAGTGCCAGCGGCACTGTACCGCCAGCGGCACTGCATGGCACCGCGGAGCAGCCAGCCGATAACAAGTATGCGCTTGAGCTACTTCGCTGCCGCCATTATCCCGGCCAAGCAGCCGTCATTTACTGCCGTCGCCACCTGTCTTACCGTTTTTGCACGGACATCACCGGCCACATAAAGGCCATCGATCCCCGTCTTAACTTCGTCGGCAAGGAAACCCTGCTCATTACGCGGCAGATCGAGCTTAATAAAGGAAGTTGCCGGCGTCTGCCCAATCATCGCAAAAATTTCGATACCGTTTGCATCAGTTATTTCTGTTCCATCAGCTAGCTTAACCGTTGTCACCTTAGAGCCGGTTTTAGTAAGAGAAGCCAAAGAAGTGCCGCAATGCACATGAAGCTTTGGATCCGCCTCCAACTGTTTTTTGAACTCAGCGATACATAATATTTGCGGCATATTCTGCACCATGTGTACCGCTTTGGCGAACGGCAAAATATGCAAAGCTTCTTTTGCTGCCCCGTCCGAGCCGCCGTTGATGATCACCGTCTTGTGTTGACATTTTTCTTCTGTGCCCAGCGTCCAATGCGCAATCTTGTAACCATCTGTATTCAGCGGCAATTCTTTCGGAGTAGAACCGGTGGCAATAATGACTTTTTTCGCGGTGTAGCTCGCGGCGGCAGTTTGCACCGTGAAGCCTGCATCAGTCTTGCTCAAGCCGGTTACTTCTTCTTTGATCACCTTCAAACCGTAGGCCTCAATCTGATTTTTTAGACGCGCGGCAAATTCCGGGCCGGTTTCGTCAACGACGACCGAGGTGTAGTGGCTAACTTTGGAAACTTTGCCGATCAAGCCACCGATGCGGTCTTTTTCAAAAATGGTCAAGCTAAGTCCACGGGATTGGGCATATAGTGCGGCTGATACGCCGGCAGGACCTGCTCCGATAATAATTAAATCTTGCATAATCATTCCTCCTGTTTTTAAATAAAATTTTGTTGTTACACTCATTACACGTGTTACACGCATTACACGCAAAATTGCTGCCGATCCTTCCGACATAATAACGCTATAAGTTAGCTGCCAGGCTTGGACGGCAAAATTGGTGTGTTTGCTTTAACTGACTTCGTATAACTTTGGTATTAACACTTAAAATTGACCTTGTCAACGTATTACCTGCGGTCAGCATGCCCTCCCATTCGTACATTCGTACGTACATTGGTTCGCCCCTCTTCTCCCTCCTCTAGCCAGGACCGCCGGAATTTACTATACTTTTACATATTAAACTGAGAACGACGAATGGAGGATATTATGGATAATTTTAAACGTTTATACGACGCTTTTAAGCCGGAGCGGTATGAAATTTTTCTCGACATCAGCCGGGAAAAGAAAACAATCAAAGGTAAAGTTACTGTCCACGGCGAAGCTTTGGAACCAAATTTTCGCCTCAACCAAAAATTTCTGAAACCGGAATCGGTCAAAGTTGCGGGATCACCCTGCCCTTTCAGCTGTGATGACAATGCAGAAGTGATGGAAATTAAAGCCGGTAGCACCGGAAAAATGCAGATTGAGATTGAATACAGTGCTGCTTTGACTAATCCTATGATGGGCATATATCCCTCTTACTACCAAATTGACGGAGTAAAAAAACAGTTGATTGGCACGCAGTTTGAGACCACCTTCGCCCGGCAGGCCTTTCCCTGTGTTGACGAGCCGGCCGCCAAAGCGACCTTTGATTTAGCAATTAAATTTGATGAATTACCAGGAGAAAGAGTGTTCGCCAATCAGCCGGAAATAAAATGTGTAGACGGCGTGCATTATTTTGAGCGCACCGTAAAAATGTCGACATATCTTTTGGCCTTTGTCTGCGGCGAATTGCAGGAAAAATTCACGCACACCGCGTCCGGAGTAAAAGTCGGAGTTTTGGCCACAAAAGCCCATCAGCCGCAAGAGTTGGATTTTGCCCTGGACATTGCCGTACGTTCCATCGAGTTTTACGAAAATTTCTATCAAACGCCTTATCCGTTAGCGCAATCCTATCAAGTCGGGTTGCCGGATTTTTCAGCCGGAGCCATGGAAAACTGGGGCTTGGTCACTTACCGCGAGTCTTGTCTGCTGCTCGACCCCGACAATCATTCCTTACCGACCAAGCAACGCGTAGCTACAGTCATTGCTCATGAGTTGGCCCATCAATGGTTCGGTGATTTGGTAACAATGCATTGGTGGGATGACCTTTGGTTGAATGAATCTTTTGCCAACATGATGGAATATGTCGCCTGTGATGCGCTGGAGCCCAATTTGAAAATATGGGAAGTCTTCAACACAAACGATGTTCCGGCAGCTTTGCGGCGCGACGCTACGGACGGTGTTCAGTCCGTTTATACAATGGTAAATGATCCGGCCGAAATTGATGCGCTTTTTGACTCTGCCATCGTTTACGCGAAGGGTGCGCGGATGTTAGTCATGGTCCGTGCTTTGATTGGCAACGAGGCTTTGCGGCAAGGGCTAAAAGCTTATTTTGCCAAACACAAATATGGCAATGCTGCAGGACGGGATCTGTGGGCGGCACTAGAGGCCGCTAGCGGGTTGAAAATCGGGGAAATAATGGCTACTTGGTTGGAGCAGCCCGGCTATCCGGTGGTCAGTGCAAGCATAGAAAACGGCGATTTGGTTTTGCGCCAAAAACAGTTCTTCATCGGGGAACATCAGGATCGCAATCGTTTGTGGCAAATACCTTTGAACAGCAATTACGCGGCTGCGCCTACGTTGATGAAATCAGCTGAATTAAACCTCGGTAACTATGCCGCTTTGCGGGCTGAAGCAGGGAAGGCTTTCCGGCTTAACGTGGGAAATAACTCGCACTTTATTGTCAATTATTCAGATGAACTTTTGGCGGATATCTTGCCGGAACTCGCCGAGGCCGACAGCATCGAGCAGTTGCAGTTGTTGCAGGATCAATCGCTTTTGGCCCAGGCCGGAGTTATCTCGTATGCGGCAGTGATTCCATTGTTAAAGCAATTGCGTAAGGCCGGCGGGCAGATTGTTCATCGTAAAATTATCGGGTTGCTCAACACTTTGCAAGATTTTGTCATTCCGGGCAGCGAGGATGAGGTCGCTTTAAAGCATTTTGTAAACACGTTGTCCGCTGATCAGCTCAATGGTCTGACTGCCCTTGCTTCCCCTGATGATGACAACGATCGTCAACAGAAACGGCCGCTGATTTACAACGAGGCGATTTATGCGGAAAATCCTGATGCGAAGGCGGAGCTGCATGAAATTTTTGCCCAAACGGCTGATCCGGCGAACTTACCGGCTGCTATGCGTTGGCTAATCATGAAAAACGAGATAAAGAATTACGGTTCGCCTGCCTTGTTTGAGCAATTACTGGAGGCTTATCGCACGGCCGTCAACGCCGCCTACAAAGATGATTTATGCACAGCACTGTGCAGTAGTTCCGATCCGGTTTGTCTGAAACGATTGCTAGCGTCTTTCAAAGACTCGGATATTATCAAACCGCAGGACTTACGCAGTTGGTACATGCATTTGCTTGATAATCCGGCCAGCTATGCCGCGACTTGGGATTGGATCAAACGCGAATGGGACTGGCTAGAAAGGGAGATCGGCGGTGACATGTCGTTCACGTATTACATAAGTCTGACGGCGGCTATTTTCCATACAGCCGAACAATTGGCGGAGTTTAAGGCGTTTTTCTTGCCTAAGGTGAATACACCGGGGCTAGGGCGTGAAATTAATATGGGAATCAAGGTAATTTCCAGCAAGGCAGATCTGATTGCCGCAACTCGGTCTTCTGTGCTGGCGGCCATCAGAAACAATTGATGTTACATCATAATGCATTAAACGTGTGCATTGAACATGTTGACTATCGGCTCCGGGTGCGTATCGCAATCGGAGCCGTTTTTATGGCTGTGCGCCACCAACCACCAACCACCAACCTTGCCGCACCTGCCACCTACCACCCGCTACCCGCGCACCTAACTGTGTCGGGCATGTGTTTTGTGTGCAACCACGTTGAGCAGCGCACCTAGCGCGCCAAAAAACAAGAACGAATACACCAGTGAGGCGAAATTATAGTCATGCCCGAGCCAAAAATCCACAAATTTATTGCCCATCTGGGTAGTCGGCAAAATGTCCGAAACCGATCGTAACAGGCCGGGAAGCTTTTCCTGTCTTAGCCCCATATAGCCGCCCAAAAACATCATCAAAAAATATAGCGTCATCGAAACAAGATAGGCCGGGGCAAAGCGACGCACCAGCGATGTTATACCGTGAGCAAGTAAGAAAAGTTCCGCCCCCAGTAGATAAATCAACACCAGCCAGACCAAAATAACATGTACACGCGGAAGCTTTATCGGCAAAAACGGAAGGGTTCCAACCATATATATAGCCACGCAAAAAAAGAGGAAAAATCCGTTCGCTACCAGTTTGTTCAGCAAAATATTCGTATCGCTGAAGCCGAAAAGTTTCAACCGCTGCGGAACATTTTTTTCGAGTTCATTCGCATAAGTGCCCACATGATTGAGAAAGACGGCTGCCAGTGGCACCAGGACTGCCATACCGATAAACAATCCGGTTACCACTTCACCGAAATATTCCGCCGGCACTTCATCTGTCAATCCATAGATAATTATATGTAATAGGAATATCGGGAATATCGCGCCAAAGAAGAACGAATATCCATTATACAGGGCGTTGAGAAACTCATATTTAATCGTGTACTTATTCATGATTTTCTTTCTTCCTTTCTTTCGTTTTGCCTTGCCAAAGCATTTAAACTTATCAGTTCAATATCGTGGTTGGTTCGCTGATAGTTAATATTGGCTGCCACCAATTTTGCCGTAACACTTAATTCTTCTTCAGGTGATTGGCAACGTATGGCGATTTGGCCATTAGGTGCAATGATAAGATCATGGTTCGCGGCAATTGCACTACCCTGCGTCGAGATCGGGAATGTCAGTACTGAGGCACCACAATATTTTTTAAATAGGAATTCTTTGCTGCCATAATCGACAACTTGGCCATGATCGATAAGGAGAATTTTATCGGCCAGATTATTTAATTCCGCGTAATAATGCGAGGTAATAAGTAATGTCGTCTCTTTGCCCGCATACCACGTAACCAGTTTGCGCATCAGGTTGTCACGCGTGACAAAATCAAGGCCGGAAGTAACTTCATCGAACATGACCAAAGGGGATGGGCGTGCCATGACTAAAATCAAGGTCAAGCGTTGTTTTTGCCCTCCGGATAGGTGTTTCCAGCGTTTAGTCAGGCAGGGAGAAAAGTCAAAGAAGTCAATCAATTCTTGGACTTGCGGGTCTGACTTGAGGCTGTGGCCAAGAATCATCTCCATAATAACTTTAATCGGCACCATTTCGCAGTATTCATTTTGTTGCATGTGTACGCCAATTGCCTTCATTGGCACGTCGCTGATTATCCGGCCACTGTATGGAACAATCCCGAGAATGGCTTTTAGCAAAGTCGTTTTGCCGGCTCCATTGCTGCCGATGATGCCCACGCGTTCCCCGGTAGCAATATCAATTTCGCGATTAAGGTCAACGGCAACTTGATCCTTAAATTGCACTTTTACATTATCTAATTTAAGCATTTCTATCTTTGTTCCTTTCTCCGTTTCACGGGTGCTACTAATTACTATTTTTCTGTGCCGTTATAAGTCTATTGATTAAGGTAAAAGTTACAGTATCTTTGTCGGTATGGACAATTAGATCTAAGTTTAAAATTTTGGCAAAATATTTAGCGATGTACAAGCCTAAACCGTGGCCGTGAGCTTCGTTTTCTTGCATAGCGGTACCCGTCATATCCGGGTGGTATGCAGGGGCTAAAACATTGCCTGTGTTTGGCATCTGAGCGGAATCCCCAAAGGCGTGGGAGTGGCCGGTGACGAAAGGTTCAAAAATAACCGGTAAGAGAGTGGAGGCAATCCGTGCCGGGCGATTAATCACCCGTATGGAATCCGCTTTCAGATCTATCAATATTTCGCCGCCGGCAGCCGTGTAACGTACCGCGTTGCCAACTAAATTTTCTAATATTTTCCGCAGCATTAAAGCATCGGTCAGCCAGACCACCCCTTCTGACTTTTCGTTTTCAACGCTTAATCGGGCAGATTCATCGGTGGCAAGTCCTGCAGCTGAAGCTTCAAATTTCAGGTCGGGCATATCAAACTTTGGCTTTCCATTTATCCGGTAGGTCATTTGCAACCCCTTGTCCTGACGCAGCACAGCAAATTCTTTCCCGACCGTTTGACAAAGCAGGCCAATATCCACCTTAGTCAAGTCAACCTTAAGTCCAGCTGCACCAAGTTCATTAATTTCATTGACAATTCCGATAATCTCATTCAACTCGTGTTTAACTTGCGGCAAATAGGTAGAATAATCCGCGTATTTCCCAATCTTACCGATCATCCCGTCAAGCAAAAGTGAGGCGGCGGCGACCGGCGTTTTCATCCGGTGAGCGGCGGCACGAAGGAAGACTTCCCGGTGCTTATTTTGGGCAATCAATTCGTGCATGGCGGCAGATTGTGTAGAAAACAAGCTTCGTAAAGCTTTGCTCAATGCAGCAACTTCTTTGGAGGTAGCATAATCATTTGCCCAAGTCATCCCAAGATCAGCTGCGGTAAAATTTGGCGCATTTACAGCGCGAAAATTAGCTGCTGCCGCGGTTTTTTCCGTTTCGATGATCCCTTCTTCGGCCAAGCCGGCCAGACGTTTAATCGGCTTTACGATTTTGCCGGCATACAAACGCGCTCCTCCTAAGGCAATGAGGAAAATCAACAGGACGATCAGTGGTACACCTTTGCTAATTGTCGGTAAAATGTCGGTGGCACGCGGGGTGATTGAGTTTATCAGGACAATTTTGGTTGCTTCGGGGCTTTGCCTGATTCCCCATAATGATGTATAGCGCGTTCCACTCGGATTTTGCTCAGCGATAAACTCGGCAATAAAGGCCTTGGAATTTATGTAGTGAAGTTTGGCAATTCTTTTAGGTATACCCGGCGGCTCGGCCACATCGTGCAGAGAAATTTTAAAACTCGGATTGACTGCTGTTTCAAGTTTGGCAAAAAAATCCTTAAAATAGGACGAATTTTGATGCCATAGCTGTTTTATTGCCGCCGCATCGTCGAATTTTTTAAAATTACGAAATGAATCGAATACTTTTTGTTCGGCTTTGCCGGTCACTTCTATTTCCCCGCTTACCGTGCCGAAATTGAAAGATAACTTATAACCGGTGTGGGGAATGGTCACTCCGGCCAACATTGATTCTTGGAGATTAGGTTCTACGGGTATGTGGCCGGTCTCAGTATATTCGTGCAAGGCTTTTTTGGCATAATCTAAATTTGCCAAGCGACGATCCTCTATATAAAGTGACGGAAGCAATAGGAATAAATATGCAAGCACTACGAGCAGCGTTAAACAAGCAATAGCCATGCTATAAATGAAGGTTTTGCCGCCCAAACTTATTTGTTTTCTGCGGAGATGATTCGTTTTAAATATTGACATTGTTCACCGTCCTTCCCGATGCCAGCGGTAGCCGAGTCCGATCACCGTTTCTAGCGCGGAGCGGCAGTCTGCCGGCAACTTTTTTCGCAAATTCTTGACGTGGGTATCTATTGTCCGCTCACTGGCAATATAATCAGCATCAAATATTGCAGTTATCAATTGATCGCGGTTATATACTCGGCCAGGATGGTCGTACAGGGTCTTAAAGAGAAGAAACTCGGTCACGGTCAAGCGCAAATTTCTTTGCTGATAGTAAACGCTGTACCCATCATTGTCTACCTGCAAAGCAATTCCGGCGGCAAGGTAGGAGGTGGGGGCAGTCGGTAAAGTTTGGTTGTTTGGGCTGGTTGTGGGCGTGATAGTCTTAGGATGTATCCCGGCGCAAGGCCGGGTTGAGCATTGGGACGATTCGGAGCGGGCATTGTGCAACCGGCAACGCCGCAAAACTGCCTCAATTCGTTTGAGTAATATGACCGGGGCCGGCGGTTTGGTTACAAAATCATCGGCCAAGGCATTGAAAGCGGCAAGTTGCATTGGTAAATCGTCATAGGCAGTTAGCATGATCACGCCGATACTGTCGCCATAGCGGCTCTTTATCAGTCTCAAAATTTCCAGACCGTCGGGGCCGGGAACCTTTATGTCTAAAACCGCCAGATCAAATGGTAAGTTGCCGGCCGTCATAGGTGAGTTACTTGTAGGTTTCTCGGCGTGGTCTGTTGTCAGCATAGGAGATGAGCTCGCAAGTGGCGGCGTTGAGTATGAGGCCGCAAGCGGCGGCATTGAGGCCGAGCCTGCAAGTGGCGGTGCTGAGGCCGAGGATTGAAAATCTTCCACAACGTCATTTCCGGCATTCGATGCGGCAACCATCGCGGTGGTTTGACCTAGTACAATTTCTTTGGCCACAAATCCATTAACACAAGCTAAAACCTTATGCCCTGCCGTTTGCATATATTCAGCCAGCACTTCACGAATATTTTTCTCATCTTCCATAAACAGGATCGTTGCCATTTATTTTTCCTCCATCTACATATTACACGAGAGATGTGTTTTTCGTATGAAGATGTGAAAAAACGGCAGGCACGCAAACCTAAAGTTGCTGTTTTAGTTGGGGGGAAGCATCAGCCGAGCCATTCGCCGGAGTCAGTTAAAGCCTTTAGTCATTCGGCCGAGTCATTTCCCAAAAGCGCATCAATCACGCCCGGATTTTGCAGCAGGGGTCGCCCGACGCCGATTAAATCGCACACTCCTGCTGCCAGCAAATCTTCCGCTGTTTCTCGCGAAGTAATTCCGCCAGTCAGCAAAACCGATACCCCGCCACCAATTTTTGCTGCTTGCGCTTCCGCTTTGAACCAGCCCGGCGTGACGCAATCGCGGCGCATAAAGCCGGTTAAGCCGCCGGAAATATCAATCAGATCCGCCCCGGCTTGCACCAAAAGTTTTGCCGCCGGTGCAACTTCCGTCAGCAAGCTGCCGTTTTCGCGATAATCTACCGCCCCGAAGCGCACAGCCACCAGATAATCGGCGCCTACCGCCCGGCGCACTTCCGTCAAAATTTCGCACGTCAGGCGCAACCTGCCGGCCACATCGCCGCCATACTCATCCTCACGGTGATTTTTGCGCGGAGAATAAAACTGATTCAACAAATAGCCATGGGCACAGTGAATTTCGACGCCGTCAAAACCGGCTGTTTTGACCCGCAAGGCCGCCGCGACAAATTCATTTTTCACCGCTGCGATATCCGCCGCAGTCATTGTATCTACCACAAAGGGGTTTTCTACCACTTTTGTTTGTGGGCCGGCATGGTTTATTTGCTGAATGATCTTGGTCACTCCTTGTTCATGTACAGCTGTCGTTAAAGCACGCAAGCCTTGCATATCTGCCGCCTCGTCCAACCGTAATTGTCCGGGGGAAGCTTTGCCGCGTGGTGAAACATAAGCATGTTCGCATATAATCAGGCCGATTTTGCCGGAACGCGCGACATAATAATCAATTAATTTTTGGGTGACTTTGCCGTCAGCCGTCGACTCCGTGGCCATCGGCGGCATTACCAGGCGATTGGCAAGTTTTAAATCAGATAGGTTTAAAGTCTGTAACAGCATGTATTTCCTCCATATAAAATAATTTATCTCAGTAAATGATTCATCTCAACAAATACTATCTCAACGCATTCCATCGGTATTACACATTCCACCGGTTTCAGCGCATTCCACCGGTTTCAGCGCATTACGTCGCACGGCCTTTCACCTACGTCAGCACGTTATAACGTCACTGCAATCCGCTCAATTGCCGTCTTGTCAGACCACTGACAACCCCTCCAAATGCAAGTACACCTGCAGTCAAAAGAACAATCGCCATCGCACCTTTTTGCCCCAGCAAAACTCCGCCCACACTCGACCCGATCATGATCGAAAAGTTAAACGAAGACGACTGCAAAGCATTGGCAACCGCCGTACCTTCGCGCACCTGCCGCGCCGTAGCCGCCTGAAAAACACTGCTCAAAGAGCCGAACCCCAGCCCCCACAAAACAAAAGCCAGATGCAACACGTATACGCTGCCGGCAAAGTACAGTGTCAGCATTGCTATCACCCCAACCAAGAACAGTGCCAAGACGATTTCCGGCAGATAACGGTCAATATAGCGTATGGCCAAGATAATCGAAATAACCGAACCAATGCCGAAAAGCAGTTGAGCTGTTGTGATGCCGGGGTAGCCTGTAACAGCAACTAAATTGGTTATAAATGTATATAGGCCGTAATTTACGCCTACAGCTAAAAAAGTCAGAAGAATGACCAACAAAACGCCGCGATTTTTTAACATGGTCAAGGGTGAATTAGCCCTCGACCGCTTTTCTCCGGCCACCGACGGCAAAAAAATCCGGCACAGCACGGCGATAATTACGAGCAAAATGCCTAGCAGCAAAAATTCTGCCTGAAAGCCGAAAAGAGTGCCTATTTTAGTCATAAACGGCAAGCCCAAGGCCATACCAACGGTAATTCCCGACATAATTATTGTTACCGCACGTCCTTGGTGCCGTTGTTCAACAAAAGCCATGCCATAGGCGGTAATCATCGGCCACAAAGTTCCGGCACATATTCCACCCAAAATTCTTCCTAGGATGGCCACGGTAAAACCGGGAGCAAAGCTTACAATAATATTGGATACGGCAAAGCCAATTATCAGAATAAACAGTAGTCTTTTGCGCGGCCATTCTACCGTTAAAGATACCAGCGGTATGCCGCAAATTGCCGAGGCCACCGCGTAGCCGCCAACCAAAATTCCGGCTTTGGCTTCACTGATGGCGAAGTGTTTGGCCATCAGCGGTAAAACTCCGGATGGGACAAGTTCGCATAAAACAGCCATCAAGGTTATGCTGGCCATGAGCAGGAGAAGCGACAAAGTGTGTCGCGTTTTTCCCTCCGTACTCACCGTCCCGGTGTCGGCCGCAGATCTGCCATTGGCAGCGACCACACTCGCCCCGGTGTCAGCTGCGAATTTACCATTGGCAGCGACCACGCTCGCCCCGGTGTCGGCCGCATCGCATGAAATTGCTTTCGTATTCGTCATATTTAACTCCTTCATGGTTACAGATAATTATAGTCAATAGGCAGTAGGACAGTAGCCCTTAGTCAGTAGCAGTAGCAGTAGGCAAAATCAATAGGCAACAATCAATAGACAATTTCCTAAAAATGTGGAATAGACGCTTTGGCACTTGTCGTCCTCCGCCACTTTAGATTATACGTTGCCCAAGGATTTAGCCAAGCCAAAATGTCCGTTTTCGCTTACTAAATTCTCTGTGATAAGGTGATAAGGATATAATAAGTTAATGCGATAAGTGAAACGGCCAAGTTTGCACATACCATTGTACCATTAGACGCAGAAATGCCCGCTACCGGCTATGTGACCGGTGACGGGCATTGTCATTTATAAAAAATATCGTGGTCCGGCAAAACCTAGCGCGATCAACTGCGGACAGCAATTACCGCGATTTCTACTTTAGCGTTTTTCGGCAGGCATGCCACCTGATAAGCCATACGAGAAGGGAAGGGAGCTTTGAAAAATTGTCCATACACTTCATTCATCGCACCAAAATCATTAATATCATGCAGCAACACGGTGGCTTGAACGACATTTTGCATTGAAACCCCGGCCTCAGCCAAAATTGACACAATGTTTTTGAGGCTCTGCTCGGTTTGCTCAGTAATAGTGGTCGGCATTTCTCCGGTAGTCGGATTTATCGGCAGCTGTCCCGATACATAAATCGTTTCTCCGGCGATTATGGCTTGCGAATACGGGCCGATCGCTTGTGGGGCTTTAGGGCTTTTCACTTCAGTTATTTTCATACGTACCTCCTACAATTATTCCAACGCTTGGCATTGCAATAAATTACTGTAATTGACTATAATTAGCCATAGTTTATTTTAGCATTGGCAAAATAAACTATGGCAATGAAAACTTTAGCATTTTATTTGTATAATGTAAACAATTAAAAGGAGAAATAAGGAGAAATTATGAGTAGCACCCTAGGTCCGATTCACTATTTGATGTACGAAAAAATTAAATTTCAAGACAGGCTGACCGCAACTTTGCTAGATCAGGATGAATTGGCTGCTTTGAATGCCGTCCTCCCACCTGTACCGACCGCTGCTTTGGATGAAATCATCGACCAAGCAAATATTCACGGTTTTTTGTCGGCGCAAATTGAGGAGGTGGAAGGCAGACTGGCTTTTGCCATCGCTCACGGCTCGGATAATCTGGCGCGTGCTTTTGCTTGTGGGGCGGCTTGCGCTCCTACGGAGCATTTCAAAGGGGGGGATGAGTTGTTTCAGCAGATCAACGGTATAATTTTGGACGGGATGCCGTGCGACATGGCGCTGACCGGCAGTCTTACCCCGGAAGGCGATTTGCTTTTGGCGACAAATATTGATACTCATAGCAAATTTGCGGCTGACCCGTTGCTGGTGGACTTGGCCTCAGCGCGGCAGGTTACCTGTGAGGGTAATCACGATCATGATGATCATCGCAATTTTCACTTGCAACAGGGGAAAGTTTCGGGCTGCACTGGGGACGAAGATGCGGCAGCCGATCCGCACAATTTCTATGATGTGCGTACCGCCTTGTTGAACGGTTTTTTAAGTCATAGTCATTACCGTGCGATCCGTCAGGGCAAAAATATTCTGATTAAGGCAGCTGACGCGGCGAAATAACGCGCACGCGCTGAGCTGAGCCGAGAGCCGCACTGACGCGCGGAACAACGTGCACACGCTGAGCCGAGCTGAGAGCCGCACCGTTGACGCGGCGAAACAATTCGGCGAAACAATTCAAAAACAAATTATCTATAAAAAATCCCTGCCGGCGGCAACGATATGTGTCCAGTTTTCTGGGTACATATCACAAGACCGGCGAGGGATTTTCACTTGCTTACATATTTTATTATGGCAACCGTAAGTTGCTAACACTTCATCACAATCAATTTCTGCACTGCCGTCGGCCAACCACCCCAGTTGTAACCGTAAGTTGGCCACATACATATCGCAGTCAGTTAGCCACCCGGCACGTCCGCAATCGTAATCAGTTAGCGAAACGCTTGACCGGAGCCGCAACAACTGCAGCCGCCGTGTTCGGCACGTCATCTTTGTTCGGATCTTTTTGCTTGATCTTTTCTGCCAATTCCGCTGCCCCGACGCCTAAAGGTGTTACTTTGGCACCGTAATCGCATAACGGACAAGAACGCAGGCTGAACTTCTTCTGCTTGGCAAAAGCCTCCAACAGGTGGATCTTGGCCGCCTCGACCTTGGCTTGCCGAGTCAATTCGCCCACCGTGTGATCCGCGATTTGCTTGTTACCGTAAAAGAGCATCAGTTTCTCGATCAGACCACGATACAACGGGGTCATGATCTTTTTGTCGATCAGGGTGCGAATCGCCAAAACATTGTCTTTCAACTCGCGCCCGGTCACTCGATCCATGTATTCGATGCCTAAAGCCTCGTACTTCGGCTTTTCGTTCAAGTTTTTGCTAGCCAACTCAGCATTCGTCTTGATCAATTTGTCCAGAGCTTGGGCATCTTTGTCGAGCGCGTATATTCTCGCTGCACTGCGCACAGCATCTGTAATCACCGGAAAATCATTGCGGTAGAATTGGTACGGTTTTTGGGGGTCACTAGTTTTACGCGAACGTTTATAACGATATGTGTCGATGCGTTTGATCCCTTCCGCCAATTCCATCAATTTACGCGTGGCGCAGATTTGGCGATTCAGTTCGTCCAAACGAAATTGGGCTACACATCTTGCCGTGCCGAGCGCACCAACCACGTCGGCGTCCTGGGCGAGCGATTTTTGCGCTTCATCGTATCTTTTCAGTGTCCGGTAAAACTCCGGCGTAGCAAATGACTTATATATTACGTTCGGCTCAATCATGCCGTTTTGGTCGGCTGCAGTTTTCGCTCCGCCGCCGTTCGCGCCGTTCGCACCGTTCGCCTCAGCCGCCTTGCTGCGATTCTGTTCCTCAAAAAGCTGATCTACCAGTTTCGCTTCCTCGCGGCTGAATGATGTGTATTCCAACGCTGTCACCCCGCTCGTGGCCAGCATGGTCATTGTCAAGGCTCCAGCTAGTATTTTTATTGTTTTTCCCATACGTGTCGTCCTCTTTATTGATCCCCTTATCAATTTGCGGCCTGATCGGTCGTTCTGTAAACTTTGTTTTCCTATATTATAGCTTATCACAGCCTTGGCTGTCACTGTTTTTTGGTTATTGCAGATTTTCGTTTTCGCTGTTTCATAGAAACATCTCTGCCGGGTTAGACTCTACCGCCTTAGTTCCAACTTTCTTAGACCCTGCTGTTTTAAAATCTGCCGTCTTAGTTCCTTCGTAACACTCAGACTCACCGCCACGACGCCCCGGCACACCTGAACCTGATGGCCGTTTTTGGTCAAGATAAACGGAGGGGCAGATAGATCCGACGCCCCGGCACACCTGGGGGCCACAGCCCGGAACATTCGTGTCGGTGCTTCAATCTAACGCATCAATCCAAATGACAGGACTGGCAACCACCTGCTGCGTCACAGCCCCCCATATCACCGGCAGCCCTGCCACCGCTTACCGTGCCACCGCTCGGCGCACCGCCCAAACGAAGCCCACGCCTACCAAACAACTGCCTAAACTTCTGCTCAACGAACGCGCCAACCTGGTTCATCGCCGAATACGCCTTATTCATACCCATTCTGGCGCAATCACAAATAGCAACAACCGGCGGGAAACCGTTAATCTTCTCATGATTGAAAACCTTGAACCCGTCCAGACAACGCCCGATATAAGTCGCCACAAACTTTTTGCCCCCATAACTGAGAAGGCCGTTATCCTCCCCAACTTCATGCAAATTATAGGCGTAAACATGGTCACTTTTGCGCCGGAACCTCACCCGAACATTCCTTATCCAACCGTGCCACTTACCGGCAGCCGTTAAATCCGTGCTCCTTGTCGGCAAATTTTTAGCGACAACCGGATCCAAGAAACGCATTTCCATCGTCAACGGTTTCGGATTGACCGCCGAGCCCACAGACAACGTGTTGAAATCAAGCGATTTACCTTCGTAATCATACCAAGATTTTTGCACTTCAACATCAATCGTCGGAACCTCCGCGTTTACAACCACCAGCTGCTTCATATCGTCAATGGAATTTTGGGTATCGCCTTCCGCAGCCTTACTGCCGACGACATCCACGTCAAACAGCTTTAGTCTTTTCACCTCTGCCCCATTCTTATCCCTTAGGCTGACCTCATGTTCGACGAAAACTCCGACCTCACGCCCATCCGTTTGTCTTGTTGCATTTTTTTCCGAAGCATTGTACTTGAAAAACTCGTGCTTACGTCCATCCAGTTTACGCAGCCGCTCAAATTCAGCCTCGTTCCACGGTTGTTTGGCATCAAATTCCAAGCTTCTTTTTAGATACGGCTTAGCCCGCCATTGCTCTCCGGCCGGTAACTTCTGATTTTCCGCCGCTACGTCACCACTTTTATCATCTTTTTTACAACTAGCGAAATCGGCCAATTTCAAGGTACGCGGTGTTGGCCCGGTAGGAGAATTTTGCGGATCACCCAATCGCTCAACAAACAAAGGGGTTCCAATCGGCAAGTAGGCCTTCTTCTCCCAGTAAGGCTGCTTCAAAACGTTGTTCTGCTCGTCCTTAAGTTTCAAATCGTCGGCCGACATCTTAACTTCCGTATCTCGAACCTTGTTGCCGTTTGCATCCGTATAATCATCGACCGGGCTTAAAGTAATCGTCGCCGCGGCTGGTTTCATTATCGGCAGCGCAGGTTTGACAGGTTTCTTGACTACCGCTTCATCCAAATCTGCCTCCAGATCTTCCTCCGCTTTGCCGGGATCCTCATACAATTCGCCGCTATAAATATTTAGACCGTTCTGATCCAGCCAAATTTTGTGCACCGGCAATTCACGTACCGGCACAACATCCGGGATTGGAATATTTTCGTCTTTATAGCCATCGGCCACGTCGACCACATATTTACTGCGATTTTCTTTAACGTTCGCCTTCCCTTCCTTATTGTGCGATCCGACATAATCGTAGGCGAACTCCATCTTAGTTTTTGCCAAATCAATCACGACACGATGGTAACCCTTAGGAGTTTTGATGTTTTCAGCATCTGAATTACGCAGCAACACGCGAGCATCCGTGTAATGGAATTCCACCCCAATCTTGGCCTGCGGATCATTCGGTTTAATCGCTTTCCCGTTTATTTTCTCTATATCGCCGGTTTCTTTATTAAGTGTAAACTTGACCGACTTTTGCTTCTTTTCTTCCTTGGCAAGGAGGAAACCGGGGATCTTCTTGAAATTGCAAGTGTCAAAATCATGGTTGTTATTCTTCACTTTATCCGGGTCCATGATTTCAAACGAACTGCTCGGCTGCACGCCCGGGTTATCGGCATTTACGGCATTATCGCAAATAAACTTCTTGTAGTAGAAGCGTTTTTTGAACGGCTGATAGTAAAATTTGAATACATTCGGATTATCTTGACCTTCGGGAAATTTTTTCACCATCAAACTCTGAATATATTTATTTTCACTTTGGGCTTTCACTTTTTTCAAGGTCTTGGGGGAAGCAATCAGCACCCAGTTTTCGTCTTGCTTTTCGCCAATACCGGCAATTTGTGAGTCAGGCCGCCCGTTCGGATTGATGTAGACTAGGCCTTTACCTTTAAACCCTTTCATACCGTCTTTATTCGTTTGATCAGTAGTAGCTTCGGCTCCCAATTCGTTGTCTTGTTTGTCGAAAAAATGGTGTTCATAGCGCACCGGCGCGACTTCATTTTTGATCCACATTGCCTGAGCGACACAGGATTCGCCGATAACATTGCCAAAAGCAAAGTACTCAACCTGTTCCCCTGGCTTAGGGGTTATCAACTTAGTCAAGTCGGCTTTGCCGGTTTGCGGATCGATTTGGTAGCGAAGCACTCGCCAGCCGAGGAAAGTGTAGCCGGGGCAAGTGGGTTTCTGTGTCAGCTCATTGACTTTAAAACCGGACTTGATGAAGAACGTCATTTTCTTATCGGGGTCTTTAAAGCTGCCCTTCGGGCTGTTGTCTTCTTTTTTGTACAACTCGTTGTCAAAGGTGGCATTGGTCACTTCGGCCTGTTGCAAATCGTCCATCTTCGCCGCGGGAGCTGCTGCTTTGTTTAAGTCTATTGTAAAGTTATAGATATTGGGATCTTTCCACTTGGCGTAAACTTGCACATTGTAGTCGGGCATAGTGAAACCGGTCTTGGGCACGTCGATTTTATTGCCCGGGTCGAGCGTCCAGCCGACAAATTTCCAAGTTTTGGGATAACCTGCTTTTTCCGCGGAAGGAGTTGGCAGCTTCTGCAAGTAATCACTGATGTTGGACTCATAAGGCAGTTGAGGTTCTTTTGTTTCTTTGCCGTTGTGCAGGATAAGATTGTACTTCTTGCGATTATATTTTGTAATAAGTATGCCGGTGTCATCCCGGCCATGCCAGTAGTCCTTATCTTCTTCAAGTCTTGACTCAATGATGTCTTCCGGCATACCTTGCTCTTTTAGGTAGTTTTTAACTCCTTGAACATCACCGTTACTAATATTATGTTGTTTAAAGCGAGGGTCATTTTTGTTCCCCGTATAGTCTATGGGGGTGAATCCTTTAAGTGAAGGAGCCGGAAAGCCATAGTCTTCATAATGAGTATCAAACTTATAATAGTGTAAACCGCGGTAATTCCACTCATAACTTTCTCCATCTACAGGCTGAGTCTTAAACTCAACATGCACTGCATGGCCTCCACCTTCCGTTGCGTTAAAATTCAAAACAGGATATTCCTTATTTCCCTCATCTTGATTATTTCCAACTTTATTTAAATCGATAACAACGTTTTCATCGATATGGCCAAAAGTATCGACCTTGTTGTATGTATAGCTATCAGTGATAAATGAGTCAAACTTATATGGTGGTGTATCTAGGTAAGGATCATGACCATTACCGTACCAACCAAAAAAATCCTTATTTATGCCTAATTTACAGTTAACCAACGGAATAGGCCAGAGGCCGATTGTTTCCTGCCCGAAACGCGCGACAAATTGATATGGCTTGTCATACCCTGCCTCCGGAGGTTTTCCAAAATTCTTATCGGGTTCCGGGTTGACCAATGGGGGGGCAAAAGGTATCTTGGGGTCCGAACTCAGCAATCTGTTACCTTCCGCATCCCACTTATCACTCCAGCGTGGTGCAAACGTATACTTCTTTACCCCTCCGTTTATACTATTGCAAAAAATTAGTGTATAACGTTTCCTTTTAATGACAATCTGCACATTCGTTTTGCCATCAGGCGTAGGATTCTTGATTTTAAGATCGTTGTTAAGTTTTTCCGTCGTTTTCGCATCGTAGAGGAAACCTTTTCTCCTGTTACCGGTACCCAAGTCCTCAGATGGGAACTTGTTTTCATCACCAATGTCCAACGCTTCATCTGCCAAGGTTTTGAATGTGCTTGTCAAGTCAGTGGTTATCGGCACTTCCGGCTTGTCCACTTCGTACAAGAAAGCATGCGTTTTAGCGAAATCTCCCTTGTCCTCTTTTTTATAATCCGCTTTTTCAAGCCAATACGTCACCTTGTACGGAGCCTTCTCCTTGCCCTTCCACGTTGCTATAAATTTTACCTCGTGCCCCGGCATAGCCCCGTCCAGTTGCTGCACGTCTTTGCCAATCACATCGTCCTTCTTATATTTCTTATAACTGCCAAGATCTGACCCGACTTTCCAGCCTAAAAACTCATACCCGTCTTTAACCGGAGGGTCTTTCGGCAATGGAATCGTTTGGCCGAACGCAAAGCGACGGGAAGAAATCGGTTTGCCGCCAGCTGTATCGTAAATCACGTTGGAACGCTTGCGAATGTAGTACTTGTTCACGACAAAGTCTTTCGTGTCCGGTACGAGGACTTTCATATTTTTCTCTACTTCTTCATAGCCTTCTTCGAGCGCAGCCAAGGGCGGAATCGTACAAACTTCACCAACCGTGGCCTTTATTTCTGATTCGCCACCTTGCCCATTGTAAAGCTCAAATTCACCTTGCTTGGCCAGACTTTGGACCATGTGTTGGACCTTAAATGTTATCGGTTGCGGTTCGTAGTTGAAATTCTCGACGTAATTCTTCAGTTGGCCGACGTTTTCGTCCCCTTCCGCCTTACCTTTTTCTGCCAACTTTTTGACATTGTCATAATCAAAAGTGATTGTTTTGTGGCCATCGGTCGTATTCTGCAAAGCTGTGCCACTTTCTCCAGCAGCCTTATTAGGAGATTTGTACCCGTTCATTTCCGGCAGCTGGTAGGTTATGCCGGCTTCTTTTAACGCACTTTCGTCTTCACCTACTGTGATCTGATAGGGCTGGTAGAACGGGTTTAATTTATCGTCTTTTCCTTGTTCTTTGCCAACTAAATTCATAATCATGGTGTAAGAATAGAGGTTGCCCGGCTTAAGATTGGTCTGCACCTGATCATCTGCAGCAGTTTGTTCTGTCGGGTCGGGTCCGATAAATCTTGCTCGCTTAGGCAGATTTTCATTCATATAGTAGCCTGGAGCTTTCGGCGCCGGATCCGGTTGCTCGCCAATTTCTAACATTTTTGTCGGGTCGGTTTCTTTGGGGTCTTGGTTGTCTTTTTCAGAAATGCGCGGATCTTTGGTGATCGCGACAAGATCACTGTTTGCGCTACTGTTGGGGTCTGTCGCACGATCCTGTCCTCCGGTGCTGTTGCCGATAGTGTTGCCGGTAGTGTTGCCGGTGCTGCTAGCGGTGCTGTTGCCGACAGTGCGATTCTGCGCCGCAGTGCCGTTGTTTTTAGCCGAATCGGCCGCATATTTTGCCGCACTATCCTGCTTCAACCGAGCTGAACTTGATTTTCCGTCAGAAGTTTGCCCCGGGGCCGCCGTAACAGCTTTATTCAGCTCCCTGCCGCCCGTTTCTTCGCTGCCGGACGCGCCGTTGCCCGTGCCAGAACTCAAATCATTGAAATTAAGCACGCCTGTGTTCTGTTTTATTTCTTCCGCTCTCACTGCTAAGGCTCCGGTAACATCAACTGAAGTCAAAACCAAGACCAAGCTAAGTACCGCTGCAGTTTGCCGTATAAACTGTTTCATATTTCCTTTCCGCGCCCAAACGCTAGATATCCAAATTGGTCGTCAAACCGGTGTTTCTTCCGTCCGCAAGTTAGTCGTTTCGCGGACTATCTACTCAAGACTGATTTTAAATCAAATTTAAATTAACAAATCAACAAATGTATTACATAAATATTACTTTTAAGTTAAACGGCGCAATTGCGCAAAACGTAGTTTACATTTTCAAACGAGCTGTATGCCCAAAACCCCACGCACGCGAAACTCGGGGCAGGGCGTGCGACCGCCAAAGCCACGCCCGAAAACCCACGCATGCGAAACTCGGGGCAAGGCGTGCGACCGCCAGAACCCCGAGCGCAATTCACCCGGTTTTGCTAGCGCGTAACGTTTTTTGTAAGTGTTGAAAAAATACAAACAGAAGGATAACCGCCTTTTGAAAATAAGCCATTCAACCTTTGATTTTTAGTTCAAGACTTATGTACCGGTTCTCAGGCTCCCAAAATCGGCTATAAATTGATGCGGTAGCTTATACTACCTATAGTACAGGCTTGACTAAAAAAAAAGATAGCGTAATATTTAACTCGCGGCGTGCCGAAAATGACGCCACCCGTCACCGCAAATAATGCCTCAACCGCCACCGGCCGGCCATACAGTAACCGCTCACAACTGAGCAGCCGAACAACCGAAGCAATCCAAGCCAAAAGCTTCATCTGCTATGCTAGCACCGGAGCCATGGCTACCAAACTACAACGAAGAAATAACGAGGAAATAATATGAAAATAAACAAAACAAACGCCTTACGCGCTCTTGACACCGCAAAAATCCCCTACACGATCCACACATTCGACAGCAAAACCGCACTTTCCGCCGTAGAAGTGGCAACCGCAATCGCCGAGCCGCCGGCCAAAATATACAAAACTTTGGTTACAGCCGGTAAATCCGGGGCCCATTACGTCTTCGTCATTCCGGGAGCAGCCGAGCTAGACCTAAAAAAAGCGGCACGTTTAGCTGACGAAAAATCCATCGCGATGTTGCCGTCCAAAGATTTGCTGAAACTAACCGGCTATGTACACGGCGGCTGTTCACCAGTGGGCATGAAAACCCTCTTTACCACCTACATTGACGCCTCAGCCAGCTCCCTACCGACCTTCATCGTCAGTGCCGGAAAAATCGGCCTGCAAATGGAGCTTGACCCGCAGAGCCTAGCCAAACTCATCAAAGCCAGTTTCGGCGAAGTGACCACCTAATCCCCCTGCTTATCTTTGGCCAGCACCGCCTCCAGCTCACGCATATCATCAAAAATAATGTCCGCCGCACTTTGATCCAAATTAAAATGACAATCTCGCCGCGCCGCGACCACCCCGGCGCCAGCCGCCACCGCCGCGCGAATGCCATATTCCGAATCCTCCACGATCAAACATTCCGCCGGCTCCACCTGCATTGCCGCCGCCGCTTTCAAATAAATCTCCGGATGCGGCTTAGAATTGACCACATCCGTCCCACTATAAATAGTGTCAAAAAATGTTACCAACTCGCAATCCTCCAAAACTTTGCGCACCGTTGGCAATTCCGAGGCCGAAGCCAGCCCAACCCGGTACCCGTTACTGCGCAAGAATGCCAAAAAAGGCTTGACATCAGCAAACAGCAGCCCCGGATAATCTAGCGGAAAGGTCACGCAATCCGCCAAAAAAGCTTTCACCAATTTTGACCACGTTATTTGTGGCAGATACCGCTGCAAGATATCGTTCAACAATTTTTCCCCGGCTCCGACCATTTCGACTAACATTTGCTCCGGTGGCACGATGCGCTGTTTCTGCAATACCCGCCGTAATCGCTTAATAAAATCGACTTCGCTATCTACCAGCACTCCGTCCATATCAAAAATGACGGCTCGTATCTTTGCTTTGTTCATAATTTACCTCTTTTTATATAATTACGTGGTTTCTTATCCGGCTATATATTTGCGTGGTATATTTACGCGGCTTCCTATCCGACGCCTAAATTCTCGTAAGATACGCATAATTATACCTGTTCCCCCCTACTCGCAACAAGCTGCCTCTGCCTTTGCCTTTGCCTCCGCGCCCAGCTGATCTCGCCATCTCCCTCCAACCTCCAATGCCAACACCGGAAAAACAGGCCTGCAAATGGAGCTTGACCCGCAGAGCCTAGCCAAACTCATCAAAGCCAGTTTCGGCGAAGTGATCGCCCAGTCCAACTACATCATCACCACTTTCGGCGAAGCGACCGCCTGATCCCACCGCCTTGCAAGGTTCATTTCTCGTTTTTGCCTCGTTTAAAACGGATTTACGCTATTAACTCGTGCAAAACATAGAAATGTATTGCGTTCATTCTGAATCAAGGGTAACCTTTGATTGTGAAGAAAATTTCACAACAATATTTCCTAGGAGGAGTAATTATGAACAAAGGTTTTAAAGTATTGTCATCCGTTTTGGCAATGTCCATGGTTCTTGCTTCCGGCGTGTTCGCTCTTGATTGGAATAAAGGCGAACTGGATATCTTGGAACATGCTGGTTTCAAAACGCTGACCGAAACAAAAGAGGTCAATGAGAACGTTCTCTATATGAATCTTCTTGAAAAAGGATTCAAGGAATCGCTCAAGAAGTATGACGACGCTCTAAACGCGGTTGAGAAAGATGCCGATATCATCGCAAAATTAGGCAACGAACGTTGCAAGGCTCAATTTGAACTCGATTCCGCCAACAATCAAATTCTGGCAACTGATAAGTTTATTGAATTGGCTAAAGGGCTTAAATCCTACGATGCCAACGGCGCGAAGTACAAGGCCTTAAACCAGGCAAAAGATAACTTTGACGTGAAAACAGTCCTTGTGAACAAAAAACTCTTCAAAGTCGATGCTGACAAATTGAAAGATCTTTTGGATGAAAACAAAGAAATTTGGAAATCCATTAAAAAAGCAGATACCATTCCTAATGGGTTAAAAAATATTGAGACCGACGCATACTTAGGTGCTGATCTTTTTAAAAAAGACTCTAACGGAAAAAGACTCTCAGATAACGTTGAAGCAATCGAAACTCTTGTAGGAAAAGTCAACGGTACTTACGACGAAGTCGTCAAAAAAGTTGAGCCATATGCAACAAGAGAAGGTGCCGACCGAGCCTATTCCGATCTTGACCTTGAAGCGAAAAAAGCTACCACCAAGATCAACCTGATCAATAATTTGGCTAAACAATACAAAGTAACCCTGCGTGCTTGCTCCTTAGCCGACTACACCGCTAAGGCTTCTGGCAAAGCTGCTAAGGCTGAAGACAAGAACAACGCTAAGAAAGACGATGTCCCGAACACCGCTTCTTACTTCCCCATCTACGTCCCGAGTTGCCAAGTATCTGCTCCGGCCGTTAAATACTACGGTGCTGCTCAGGTATACGAAAAGGTTCTCCGTCGTCCTCTCGTTTGCAAGAAAGTTGAAACCAAGACAGTTAAAGTTCCGATGTTCACCTTTGACGAAATCACCGCTTACGATGTAGCTTGCTGCTGCTGCAAATAAGAGTCCTGACTCTTAGCAAATCACAACAAAGCCGATTCCTTCCGGAGTCGGCTTTTTCTGTATAAATTTGCGAATAAATTTCCCTATCCCACTTTCAGCAAAATGACCGCCTGCCCCCCTCCTGCGAGTCTCGTTTTGCCTCGTTTAAAACGGATTTATGCTATTAACTCGTGCAAAACATAGAAATGTATTGCGTTCATTCTGAATCAGGGGTAACCTTTGATTGTGAAGAAAATTTCACAACAATATTTCCTAGGAGGAGTAATTATGAACAAAGGTTTTAAAGTATTGTCATCAGTTTTGGCAATGTCCATGGTTCTTGCTTCCGGCGTGTTCGCTCTTGATTGGAATAAAGGCGAACTGGATATCTTGGAACATGCTGGTTTCAAAACGCTGACCGGAACAAAAGAGGTCAATGAGAACGTTCTCTATATGGATCTTCTTGAAAAAGGATTCAAGGAATCGCTCAAGAAGTTTGACGACGCTCTAAACGCGGTTGTGAAAGATGCCAATATCATCGCAAAATTAGGCAACGAACGTTGCAAGGCTCAATTTGAACTCGATTCCGCCAACAATCAAATTCTGGCAACTGATAAGTTTATTGAATTGGCTAAAGGTATTGAAACAATTAACGTTTCATACAAACGTCTCAGTGAAGTGGATAATACAGTTGGCGATGTTTCTCAAGGAGACAGGAAAGTCTTTGCTAAAGATGCCAAAAAATTGAAGGAATTATTGGAATTAAATAAAAAATATTTTGATGATTTGGCTGAAGCGAAAAAAAGCAACACCTTCAACATTGATGCTTATCTGGCACATAAAAAATCCGATACTTTATTAGGTGCTGTGTTTGAAGGAGAAAAGACAAACCTTCAACTTTTTGAAGGTAACGACAAAGAAATATCAGATCTTTTGTCATACACTGCACATAAAAACTATACCGAAGTCGTCAAAAGAATTGAGCCATATGCAACAAGAGAAGGTGCCGACCGAGCCTATTCCGATCTTGACCTTGAAGCGAAAAAAGCTACCACCAAGATCAACCTGATCAATAATTTGGCTAAACAATACAAAGTAACCCTGCGTGCTTGCTCCTTAGCCGACTACACCGCTAAGGCTTCTGGCAAAGCTGCTAAGGCTGAAGACAAGAACAACGCTAAGAAAGACGATGTCCCGAACACCGCTTCTTACTTCCCCATCTACGTCCCGAGTTGCCAAGTATCTGCTCCGGCCGTTAAATACTACGGTGCTGCTCAGGTATACGAAAAGGTTCTCCGTCGTCCTCTCGTTTGCAAGAAAGTTGAAACCAAGACAGTTAAAGTTCCGATGTTCACCTTTGACGAAATCACCGCTTACGATGTAGCTTGCTGCTGCTGCAAATAAGAGTCCTGACTCTTAGCAAATCACAACAAAGCCGATTCCTTCCGGAGTCGGCTTTTTCTGTATAAATTTGCGAATAAATTCTTGAGACAAGTCAGTAATTTATGCTATACTTAAGGCTAACGATTTACTATTTAGGGGGTGGAAACGGGTTGGAAAACAGGCTTGCATTGTACGGCTTTAACAACCTCACCAAAACACTTAGCTTCAACATTTACGATGTGTGTTACGCCAAAAGTGAACGTGAGCAACGCGATTATATTAAATATATTGACGGCCAGTATAACTCAGACCGTTTGACGAAGATTTTACTCAAGGCCACCGAGATGATCGGCGCCTCCGTTCTCAATATTTCCAAGCAGGATTACGAGCCGCAAGGGGCTTCTGTCAACGTGCTTATCGCCGACCAGAAGGTTGCTTCCGGCATGATTGATCCGTCCTGTAATCTCGGTGCCGGTTTCAGCTCCGAACTTGACCGCTACCGGGACTCTATTCACGCTCATCTTGATAAAAGTCACCTGACGGTTCACACTTTTCCCGAATACCATCCTAATAATTCCATTTCCACTTTTCGGGTTGATATTGATGTTTCCACGTGTGGCACAGTTTCCCCGTTGAATATTCTGGATTTTCTCATCTCCAGTTTCGACTCCGATATTATGACTATCGACTATCGGGTTCGTGGTTTTACCCGCGAGGAGAACGGCCGCAAACTTTTTCTTGATCACCGCATAACTTCCATTCAGGACTATATCGATGCCGCAACTTTGAAAAAGTACGATGCCATAGATGTCAATGTTTATCAGGCGAATATTTTCCATACCCAGCTTTTGATCAAAGAGATCGAATTACAAAACTACCTTTTTAACACTGATGCCTACGAGCTTTCCCCTAAGCAACGGCTGAGTATCACTGATTCTTTGCGGCGGGAAATGATCGAAATTTTTAGCGGCATGAATGTCTACGACCGCGACTAGTTTGTGGCGGCAGTCAGTATTTTTGCGTAAGGGGGAGGTACATGAATCGTAATTCTTCTTTTATGTTTGCTGCTGATAAGGCAGGAGCTGATATAGCAGGAGCAGAATCCGCTCGTACAGATGCGGCCAGCGTGGCTGCACGCACGAGTATGGGTACGGCTGCTGAAGCGGCTGATGTACGCTCAAGCACAGGTGCGGGTACAGCTACTGATACAGACGGCGCAGTCGCTGGCTCAGCTACAGGTGCGGACGGCGCAGTCGCTGGCACAGTTGCAGGCGAGGCCGGCGTTAGCACAGACTCACTTACTGTTTCGGACGACGTTAACTCAAACTTGTTTACGGCTTCGACCAACGTTCAAGGAACCGCTTCCCCCAGCAGTTCCTCTCGAAACAGCCTAAACAGCCCAACTCAAAACACCGCCTCACGCCCCGAACAACGCCCCTATTACCCCAAGCGCCCCGCCTATATTCCGACGACAAAACGCGAACGCTACGGCCCCCCCGCCGAACAACGCTCCGGCGGCTTGCGCAAACCCGACAAACCACCTGAAGCACGCCCCGGCATCCCAATTTTGGGCGGCCGCCACTCCCTTTTTGCCAAGCGCACCGGAAAACTTGCCGCTGCCTCAACCGAACATCTCTGGGACCAGGCTCGCGCACCATTAGCTGAGGCCCTCCAAAACTACAAAAAATCTCGTATAGTCAGTTTCGATGTCCCTGGACATAAACAAGGCAAAGGCAACAAATCCCTTGTCGAATATTTCGGCGAAGCTTGCGTCAGCATCGACGTCAACTCCATGAAACCCCTCGACAACCTCATCCACCCCGTCAGCGTCATTAAACAGGCAGAAGATTTGGCAGCTCAAGCCTTCGGAGCCGGACACGCCTTTCTTATGGTCGGCGGCACGTCCTCTTCTGTCCAAACGATGGTTATGACCACCTGCAAAGACGGTGACAAAATTATCATGCCGCGCAACGTCCATCGCTCCGCCATCAACGCCCTGATTCTCAGCGGCGCGGTCCCCGTCTACGTCGACCCAGGTACCGACCAAAAACTCGGCATTCCCCTCGGCATGAGCATCACAGCCGTAAAAGAAGCCATCCATAACAACCCGGATGCCAAGGCTATTTTGGTCAACAATCCCACCTACTACGGCGTTTGTGGCGATCTCCGGCAAATCGTCGAACTGGCTCATGCAGCCGGTATGCTTGTTCTGGCAGACGAAGCCCACGGAACCCACCTTTATTTTGGCAAAGATCTCCCCGTCCCGGCCATGGCCGCCGGTGCCGATATGGCCGCCGTTAGCATGCACAAAACCGGTGGATCTTTTACCCAAAGCTCCCTTTTGCTGGTCTCGCCATCATTTGATCCCGGTGAAGTGCGCCGTACGATTAACCTAACCCAAACGACCTCCGCCTCCTACCTGCTCATGGCCTCTTTGGATCTTTCGCGCCGCAACCTCGCTTTAAACGGAGTTGATATTTTCAACAAAGTGGTGAATTTGGCTGAATACGCCCGTCACGAAGTCAACGCCATAGGCGGTTATTACGCTTTCAATCGCGAACTTTGCAACGGCGACAATTTTTATGCTTTCGATCCGACTAAGCTGTCCATCCACACCCGATCCATCGGTCTCGCCGGCATCGAGGTTTACGATCTGCTTCGCGATGAATATAACATACAAATAGAATTTGGCGACCTCGGCAACATGTTGGCAATTTTGTCAGTCGGTGACCGCGCCATGGAAATCGAACGTTTGATTGCCGCGCTTGCTGAAATAAAGCGGCTTTACGCCCGTGATCCGATAGGTATGTTGGAAAATGAATACGTTGAGCCGGTCGTCGTCACCACACCGCGCACCGCTTTTTATGCCCCGAAACACAGCTTGCCGCTAGCGAACTCGCTCGGCCATATTTCTGGCGAATTCGTCATGTGTTATCCGCCTGGCATTCCGATCCTCGCCCCCGGTGAAAAAATAACCGCTGCCGCTTTGGACTATATCTGCTATGCTAAAGAACACGGTGCCAATATGACCGGTACCGTTGACTTGGCAGTTAACAATATTTTGGTTTTGGACTGAGCCGGGCGGGCGCAACGGCTGCTACCGCAATGGCCGCTACCGCAACAGCCGGGCTACCGTGGCAGCTTGATCACACAGCAGACTACCCCCGGCTACCGTGGGGAGCTATCGCAGCTACTACGGGTAGGGAGTACGACACAGCTGTCGCGGCGGTCTAGCGCGGCCACTACAGGTGCTCGCCCCAACTAACGTTCAGCCGGGCAACCGTGCGGCCGCAACCGCCGACTGCAGCAAACAGCCACAACAATTTGACCAAATTTTTTAGATTAGGAGAAATACTATGGAACTTTGGTTTACCGAAAATCACACCCCGGACGCTAAATTTTCCATCCGAGTTGATGAACAGCTAGTTTCCGAACAAAGCGATTTCCAACGCATCGATATTTTTGACTCACCCGAATTCGGCCGATTTTTGACCCTAGACGGACGCGTCATGCTAACCGAAAAAGATGAATTCATCTACCACGAAATGATCGTCCACGTACCAATGGCCGTCCACCCCCACGTGCGTGATGTCCTAGTCATCGGTGCCGGCGACGGTGGAACAATCCGCGAACTTTGCGCTTATCCATATATCGAACACATAGATTTGGTGGAAATAGACGCAGAAGTTATCAGCATTTGCAAAGAATATTTGATCCAAACTGCCTGCTGTTTCGACGATCCCCGCGTCAATGTCATCATCGGAGACGGGCTTAAATATGTCCGTGGTCGTCACGCTCAATATGATTTGATCATCGTCGATTCCACCGATCCTTTCGGCCCGGGCGAAGGCTTGTTCACCCGCGAATTTTACGGCAACTGCTACGCAACTTTACGCGACGACGGAATTTTGGTAAATCAACATGAAAGCCCCTACTATGTCGAAGATGCAGAAACCGTCCGCAACGCTTTTCACAAAACTTCCGGCTTTTTCCCGATCAATCGGCTGTATCAGGCACATATCCCGACCTACCCCTCAGGTCATTGGCTGTTCGGCTTTTGCTCGAAAAAATATCACCCTTTGCGCGATTTGCATGCTGAAGAGTGGAATAAGCTGAACATCGATGTCGACTACTATAATACTGACTTGCATCGCGGCTGTTTCGCTCTGCCGACTTATGTTTTGAACTTGATCGGCAGCGACCGTAAGGGTTGCTAAATGGTCTGAATGCCACGCTGGCGGACTCATACGCAGTGACATCAGTGACTCAAAATAAGAGATAAGGAGGATAGCAAACACATGCAAATTAACCAATCAACTTTTATCGGCTGTGACGCCGATTTTGCCACGGCCGACATCGTGCTCTTCGGAGCACCGTTCGACTCAACCACTTCTTTTCGGCCTGGAGCACGCTTTGCCGCTCAGGCCATGCGCCCCGACAGCTACGGGCTGGAAACGTACAGCCCCCGTCTTGACTTGGACTTGACCGATTTTTCCATTATGGACAGCGGCGATCTCGAACTTGTCATGGGCTGCTCGGACGTTGCTTTAAACCAAATTTCTGAGCACGTAGACGAAATTTTGGCTGCCTCAAAAATCCCGGCCATGATCGGCGGCGAACATTTGGTGACCTTGGGGGCTTTACGCAGCGTGGTAAAAAAATATCCCGCCCTGCACATCATTCATTTCGATGCCCACACTGACTTGCGCGAAAACTATCTCGGCAATCCTTTATCGCACGCTTGTGTAATTCGTCGGGCTTGGGAATTGGTCGGTGACGGTCGCATCTGGCAGTTTGGAATCCGCTCCGGCCTAAAGGAGGAATTTACTTGGGCTAAGTCGCACACTCATTTGCAAAAATTCGATTTTTCCGGGCTGGCGGAGGTTTGCACGGAGTTGAAGGGGCAGCCGGTCTACTTCACTCTCGATTTGGATGTACTCGATCCGGCATATTTCCCCGGAACCGGTACCCCGGAACCGTGCGGCGTTACTGTTTTACAGTTGCTTGACGCTATTCGGGAATTGCGCGATTTGGATATCGTCGGCTTTGACGTAAATGAGCTGTCGCCGCATTATGATGCTAGCGGAGTTTCCACCGCCGTGGCTTGTAAGATCTTGCGGGAATTGCTGCTACAGGTGGCCGCGCATCGGCGCACTAGGCCGCAGTACTGAATTTGGCTATAATATACAATGATCATTAGACAGCAAAACGACGTAATATTTTAAGCAATTTAACGATTCAAACGATTTATACCGATAAAAACGAATTACAAGGAGATTTACTATGGGAAAAGCACTCATCATCGGAGCCGGCGGCGTCGCCTCAGTGGTAGTTCATAAATGCTGCCAAAATTCCGCCGTCTTTCAAGAAATATGTATCGCCTCTCGCACCCTCAGCCGCTGCGAAGCTCTCAAAAAACAAGTCGATGGCGGAGCCACCAAAGTCAGTGTCGCCCAAGTCGATGCTAACAACGTCGACGAACTCATCAAACTGATTAACGATTTCAAACCCCAAATTGTTATAAACGTCGCCCTGCCCTATCAAGACTTAACCATAATGGACGCATGCTTAGCTGCAGGCGTTCACTATTTGGATACTGCCAATTACGAACCCCTCGATACCGCTAAATTTGAGTACAAATGGCAATGGGCCTACCGCGAAAAATTTGCCAAAGCTGGCCTTACCGCCATCCTCGGCTCCGGTTTCGATCCCGGCGTTACCGGCGTTTTTTCCGCCTATGCCCAAAAACACTATTTCGACGAAATTCACTATTTAGACATTTTGGATTGCAACGGCGGCGATCACGGCTATCCCTTCGCTACCAATTTCAACCCCGAAATCAACATCCGCGAAGTTTCCGCCAAAGGCAGCTACTGGGAAAACGGCCACTGGGTCGAAACAGAACCGATGGCAATTAAGCGCGAATACGATTTTGCCGAAGTCGGCCGCAAAGACATGTATCTGCTGCACCACGAGGAACTCGAATCCCTCGCCCTCAATCTGAAAGGCATCAAACGCATCCGTTTCTTCATGACTTTCGGCCAAAGCTATCTCAACCACCTCAAATGTTTGGAAGATGTCGGCATGACCTCCATCGAACCAATTAATTTTGAAGGCAAACAAATTGTACCTTTGCAATTTCTCAAAGCAGTTTTGCCCGACCCGGCGTCGTTAGGCCCGCGCACCAAAGGAAAAACGAACATCGGCTGTATTTTCCACGGTGTCAAAAACGGCAAACCAGTGAACTATTATCTCTACAACATTTGTGACCATCAATCCTGTTACCGCGAAGTCGGCAGCCAGGCGGTTTCATACACCACTGGAGTCCCCGCCATGATTGGTGCTTCCTTGGTTTTAACCGGAGAATGGTGCAAACCCGGAGTCTACAATGTCGAGGAGCTTGATCCGGATCCTTTCATGGATCGCTTGAACAAGTTTGGCCTGCCGTGGCGCGAAGACTTTAACCCCGTTCCGGTAGATTAAGACTGTTCCGGTTGTTTAAGACTGTTTCGGTAGTTTAAGACTGTTTCTAGGCTTCCGCATTTCAATAATTTCTGCGGCCAAAACTTCTGTACGCCAATAGCGACTGTATGGAACTGTATGGAAATTGCCGCACTAACATTTAAGGTGATTTTATGCTAAAAGAAAAAAATATTCCGTCCGTTTCCCCCGCCGAGCTGCAATGCCTACCCTCTCCGGCTTTCATAATCGACGAACAACTCCTGACTGCCAACCTCAAAAAGTTGCATTTGGTCAAGGAAAAAACCGGGTGTAAAATTCTTTTGGCGCAAAAAGCTTTTGCCACTTTCAGTACCTATCCCTTGATCGGGCAATACCTCGACGGTACAACCGCCAGCGGTTTATATGAAGCCCGCTTGGGGCACGAAGAAATGCCGGGCCGCGAAATTCACTGCTTTTCTCCCGGCTTCACCAAATACGAAATCGGACAGCTCCTTGATTTCACCGATCATATCGTTTTCAATTCTTTCTCACAATGGCTCACTTTCCGCGATCAGATAAAATTCGCCACTCACCCGGTTTCTTGCGGACTGAGGATTAATCCGGAATATTCGGAAGTCGCTACAGCACTGTATGATCCCTGCTCGTCAAGCTCTCGCCTTGGCATCCGCTTAAACGACTTCCTTGACGGAGCTGCCAAAGGCCTGCTCGAGGGTATTGAAGGCTTACATTTTCATTGTCTTTGCGAACAAGGCTCCGATGCTCTGCTGCATACCTGGGAAGTGGTTAAACGCAATTTTGGCTCGTTCCTGCCCAAAATGAAATGGATCAACATGGGGGGCGGCCACCACATTACAAAAGATGACTATGATCTGGATACGCTGTGTTCGGTCATTAAGGACGCCCAAAATTCTTTCGGCTTGACGGTCTACCTGGAACCGGGGGAGGCGGTCGCTTTAAATGCCGGATTCCTTAAAGCTACTGTGCTGGATGTCGTCCCGAGCGGCGATATGCCTTGTGCCATCCTCGATACCTCTGCCGCCTGCCACATGCCGGATGTTTTGGAAATGCCTTATCAGCCGCGCGTTTTTCCGCTGTATTCATCGGTTATGCCGTCCGCCGCATCGTTGTTGCCTTGCACGGATAACCCCAGGGAAATGTCCGAAAAACGTCTGGCGGCAGCTAAACTGCCTTTAGGAACACTGGCTTCTCCGTTTGGTAATGAAGTAGAAAATGCGAACGCCGGCTCTACTGCCGACTTTCCTGCCGGCTCCGCTGCTGGCTTTGCTGCCGGCTCTACTGCCGGCTCCGCAAGCCTTTACCCCTACCGCTTGGCAGGGCCGACCTGCTTGGCGGGAGATGTCATCGGCAGCTACAATTTCCCAGCCCCTCTTTTCCCCGGCGACCAAGTCTTTTTCTGCGACATGGCAATTTACAGCATGGTAAAAACAAATACATTTAACGGTATGCCACTACCGGCGATTGTTCTTCTGCAACCTGACGGTAAAGTCACCGTTTTACGACGTTTCAGCTATGCAGATTTTCGCAACCGACTCTAACGACTAAAGCCAAGCACGCAGCTGCTCCCAAAGTACAATTAAACCTAGATTTTACAAATTCCCCCTTCACCCTGCACAGATGACCAGATCTCTAGGAACTGATCGGAGCCATCTTTGTAAGGTTTCGGCTACCCACCACAACCTTCCACGCTTGTTCTTTTTTACAACTGCCATGCCCTCTTCCTCCTTTTATCCCCGCCTTAACGAATCCTCGCCATTTTAGGTTTTTGGGAACAGATACATAAAAGAGATATGGAGCAAGAAAGACTCGTTATATAGATTCCTTCAGCATATAGCATAAGTGCGTCACAAGTATTAACGGTGCTTCGATCCTTCGTTTAACAAAACTTGCGGAAAATTGACATAATAACGCAATAATTTGCATTTGACATTGTTCTAAGTTAGAACCATAATTAAATTGTACTAATTGAACCGACATTTTTAGCAAAGGAGGTCGTATTATGCTAAAACTGGTAATATCTATTGCACTATCCGCAATTATGGCTTTCATGCCGTTTCTTAACGAAAAACCAGCGGTTAAAGAAGTTTTCACCAATGGTCAATCTAATGTAAAGTCATACGAAAAGATTGGCGAATTAGACGGACACCCTGTGTACATGATTGAATTTAATTTGCCTGAGGGCTATGTGCACAAAACAAAGAAAGACTACAGTGAAGAGAATCGCTCAGATATGAAATTAGTTGAAGAACTTCTTTCCATGCAAAAACCACCTATCGGTCCTGAACGTTTCATCCAAGTCGTTAATCGTGATGTCGGTGATCAATTGCCTTGGCAAGAGTGGCACAACGGATATCTATATGCCGGAATTCTCTACAAACAAGAATATGTCTACGCAGAAAACGGAGTGATGTACTTTAATTACGGCCGCTGGTTGCGTGGCTATGATCCAGATCAGATCCAACCGGATGCCATGCCGCTAATAAAGCCGCAAAAGTAAACCGCAGCTTGGTCTTATCTCATTGAAGTTGATCAATAAGCTTGATTCCAGCCCCTTCACATGAGCAAAGCCCAATGTAACTTGTAGCCCAATGTAACTCGAGGATTGCGTTCTATGCTGAAGATACGCAGAGCCCGAGATGCATTAATCTTAGAATCTTCTGTGATCTATAATCATTAGCACTAATTGACAGCTTTCAACTGAACTTACCACTCAATTCATCCACCAAAGGGTACCTGAATTAAGTGAACATACTGCCTAAACATTCATTTTCCATGGATGTTTCATCATTGGTAAAGTTCGGTTCTTTTAGTTTACAAAGCCTCACATTAAGATCACAAAGTTTTATTCTAAGATTCGGTTGATACAACTGTCATAGATAAGCAAAGCCTGCCTAGCCGAGCGCAAATACAAGTACAAACACAAGTACAAGTATAAAATCGCAAGTGCTAAGCAGACTTTTCTTTGTTCACCCTATTAAGGTGTTAAGGCACGTTCAACCCTGATCGGGTAATTCATCACTTCAAATTATTCACCGCCGTGCCAGTATTGCGGATCTTTTTCAAGTAACCAAGCATGCGTCGGATCATCAATACGTGTTTTTTCCCATGGTTTGCCATCCAAATGACGAATGCCCCAAGTATAGCAACAAGGATAGCCCGGAGCCATTACCTGCTGATGTGTAACCTCATTCGTTACTACCAGGCAGCCGTGATGATGCACTTCATAAGGCCTGCCGTCCGTCCACCCAGCCCCGAACCCCTTAGGATTCTGGAAGAAGTAAAAATACACCTCCGGCTGAGGATGACTGTGCGGCGGATAGCTGCTCCACTTACCCGGGCGGTTGACCACCTCGCCCAAAACCATATTGCTGTCCGGCCTACTTTCATAGTCATAACATGTCCTTACATCGCGGCGCATCATGCCGTCCAGCTCACCACCATTGCCTCTGGCCCAAGTATCCACCTCATCCGACGTATACAAATGTGTCGGATATTCACGCTCGTTGTAAGTCTTTTGCACATAGAATTCGCAATAGGAGTGCGCTGTCACTGTGCTTCGCTTACCTTTACACTGCAATAAACACCAAGGATTATAATCAAACGGATTTGGCCGATTCATCTCCACTGTTCGACCGTCGAACTCAGCCGTCGCTTCGCCCTGCATCAAAATCCATGACACTTCCTTATCTTTTTCAGTAAACTCAAAAGTGTCACCCGGTTCCAAAATTAACAGACCAACATCCATCAGGCTGCCTTCACCGTTGTTGATGTCAATGTTCAAAAATTCGTTGTAACCGCGACCAGTTTTTTTCTCTAGGTACATTATTCCTCCTCTGCGTGCCGAACACCGTTCGCCTGAGCGCAAACAACAGGTTTATTTCCCACGTTTCTCCGCGTTTTCACGCGATTCAACGCCGTCCGATGCACGTCTTATTTACGAGCCAAAACCTTGTGGCAAGTTTCTACCAACGCCTTAGCCGTAAGACCGTACTGTTCCTGCAAGTAATCAACCGGGCCTACTTGGCCGAATTGATCATTGACACCATGCTTGGCAAAGGGCACTGCCTTACCCTCCAACAACGCAGCCGCTACCGCATCACCCAAACCTCCGATTATATTGTGGTTCTCTGCCGTAACAATAGCTCCAGTTTCAGCTGCCGCCTGCCAAACGATCTCCTTGTCCAACGGCTTGACCGTGAACATGTCAATTACTCGCACCGATTTCCCTTCTGCAGCCAACATTTCTGCTGCCGCCATCGCCTCGCCGACCATCAAGCCGGAAGCGATAATAGTCAAATCTTTGCCATCACGCAACAAGTTTCCTTTACCTATCTTAAAGGTTGAACCCGGTTCGTATATTTTCTTAAATGTCTTGCGCGTGCTGCGCATATAGACTACGCCTTCCAGATCCTTCACCGCACGCAAAACCCACTCAAACTCAACTCCGTCCGCCAAGTCAAATACCTTGGCCCCGGGAATCGTACGCATCAGAGCCATATCTTCAAACGGCATGTGCGTCCCACCGTTAAAAGCGGCCGCAACTCCGGGATCGGAGCCAAAAATTCGCACGCTGTTCTTTGCATAGCCAATCGAAAGAAACACTTGGTCAAAACAACGGCGGCTGGCAAAAGGCCCAAAAGTATGGACATAAGGCTTACGCCCAACAGCTGAAAGACCGGCTGCAACTCCCATCATGTTCGCCTCAGCGATTCCGCAGTTAATCGCTTGAGCCGGATTTTTGCGCCAAAACTTATACGTACCGGCTGAATTCATTAGATCGGCATCCAAATAGATAACAGCTTTGTCCTCGGCAGCCAAGGCTTCAATGGTTTCCCCAAAAATATTTTTATGAGCCTTAGTTTCCGCGCTTCCATCATATATAACTTTAAACATTAGCCGTTTCCCCCTTCAAACGCTCTACTTCAGCCGTCAACTCAGCTATCGCTTTCTTCGCCAGCTCCGGATCAACTTGAATATGATGATTCAACTTCATTTCTTCAACTTCCGTAATTCCTTTGCCTTTTAAAGTATTGAGTATTATGCAGGAAGGAACATCTTTAACTTCACGGCATTTGGCCAATGCTTCTAGGATAGCAGCAACATTATTGCCATCAATGTTTTCCGTATGGAAACCGAAAGCTTTGAATTTTGCTTCAATATCTCCGAGGTCCATAACCTCCTCTACCGTGCCGTCCAATTGCTTTTTGTTATAATCAACGAAAACCGTTAAATGATCCAATTTTTGCTGATGGGCAAACAGCATGCCTTCCCAGACCTGTCCTTCATCGCATTCACCGTCGCCAACGATCAAATAAGTACGCACATCATCTCCAGCCAATTTGTGTCCTAAAGCCATACCTATAGCCGTTGAAACACCTTGCCCCAATGAACCGGTGGTCATGTCAACACCGACAGTTTTATTACGATCACAGTGGCTCGGCAAATTTGTCCCCGGTTGATTTAGCGTTGCCAACTCTTCCATCGGGAAGAAACCTTTAAGCGCCAAAGTTGCGTATACAGCCGGGCCGGCATGCCCTTTCGACATCACCATTAAATCGCGGCCCTCCCACTTAGGTTCTTTCGGGCGGATGCGCATAACATCTCCATACAATACCGCTAAAGCATCGGCCACCGATAATGACCCCGGCAAATGACCGAATCCGCGTTTGGCTACTTCCTTGGTAGTTTCCAAGCGAATTTCAGCGGCAAACAATTCCAACTCTTTGATTTTTTTCTTGTCCATTCGCAACCTCTCAACTCCTTAGCCTCGTTCTCGAATTGCAGCCTTTTCCATGGCTACGATTAGAGGCAATTTCTTACCGGTCATGAAGCGCACCATCGCGCCGCCGGCAGTGCAGACGTAACTTATGTCGTTAAGGTCGATGAACTTGCCGGCCGCTTGAACCGAATCGCCGCCACCAACCACGGAATAGCCCGGCGCCGCCGCAATAGCTCGCCAAAGCTCCCGCGTCCCGTAGGCAAATAATTCATTTTCATAAACTCCCGCCGGACCGTTGATAAACAAAGTACCAGCTTTGTCAATAAATTCTTTGTAAGCCGCCACCGTGTTCTCCCCTATATCAAGGAACATCCCGTCATCCAACGGCAAATCAGCTACCGCTATTTCACATCGTTTACCGTCAACTTCATAGGCTAAGTCTAAGGGAAGTTTAATATGTTCCCCATATTGAGTCAAATAGTTACGAGCTGGCTCAACAAAGTCAAGCAATTTGCGATCACGCAGCCACTCTTCATATTTTTTCCCGACTTTTACCCCCTTCGCCAGCAAGAAAACCACCCCGGTTACCCCAGAAGTCAAAATCACGTCCGCCGTTCCATTGCTCAGGACTTGTTCCATCATCCCAAAGGCATCGGATATTTTTGCTCCTCCTAAGACAAATGTGGCCGGCCGGGCAGGTGCCTTCAACACCTTGCTCAGAGCTTCATACTCGGCAAACAACAGTTCACCGGCTGCTGTCGGCAAAAGTTCTTGGAAAGCACACATGGACGGGCTGTTGCGATGCGCTGCCGAAAAAGCGTCATTTACATAACAATCGAACAACGGCGCTAGTTTACGTACTATCCATGTCTTCGTTTGTTCGGCCGGACTAAGCTTTACCACCGTTTCAAAAGTCGAAATTTCTTCTGTCAAATATCGCACATTGCCCAATAAGACCGCTTCCCCCGGCAACAAAGCTTGTACGGCAGCTATAGCCGCAGGGCCACAAACATCATCAATATATTTAATTGGATAGCCGGTTAGTTCGCTCAATATAGCGGCATGTTCCGATAGTTCGATCAAGTTTTGATAATCAAGGGTGTCACCCTGATGTGCCAAGATGGCCACCTTTGCACCCTGCCTGAGTAAATGTACCAAAGTTGGGCAGCTTTTAATCAAGCGCGTCCGATCTGTTATCTTTTTTGTCGTCGGATCAAGCGGAGAATTGATATCCAACCGCAGCAAGACTTTCTTGCCGCGGTAGTCTATGTCTTTGTAGGAAATTATATTCACTTCCATAATCCCAACCCCAAATATTTATTGGTTTCAGCCGTGCCGGTTTCTCTCGTCGTTTGCATACGCATAGCAGCTCTGACAGCGTCCATAGTTTCAGGAATGGTTATTGATTCTTGCGGTATATGAATACCGAACATAATATCGTTGCCACTCTCCACAATGCAGTCTTCCCATAAGCCTATTTCATATAGATCGCCGCGCGGCCGACACAGTTCACGCCCATATTTGAAGAATGATGCATTGCCGCGGAACCCGTCCTCAATACGCACAACACGAATACGATCATGCGCTTTAAACGCCTCCAAAGCCATTTCTTTGGTTATTTTCTGCTTGCCGGTAGCGACAACAGTAATAAAATGTCCGTGCGTTACCGGAGTATGTACCAAGATTCCGGTAGCATTGACATGCGGCATGATCGTCATAAGATCGACTGCCTGATGCGATGGTGCCTTATCTACCTGCAAGGCATTGGTCAAGCCACGGTGATAGTCACCCGGATCCGCTACACGGCGAACAATCGTTATCGCGACTTTCTCGATTCCGAATTTACGGTCCAAACAATCTACCGCTCGGATGATTCCGGTAGTATTACACGAAGTCAATTTCAAAAATCTTCGGCCTAAACCTTTTTCAAAGTTGGCATAGCCGTGGAAAAACACATCAGCAACTTCGTTCTTCTCTCCGCCTTGGAATACAGCTTTGATACCCATGCGCTCATAAATAGCCTTATTCTTCAGTCCAACCCCACCAGGAGAAGAGTCAAGCATAATATCTACCTTTTGGCAAAGCTCTTCAAACGTTCCTGATACCGGAATGTGTAACTCTTCAAACTTGCTCTTATCTGCGCCGTCTACTAAATATAAATCATACGGCATTCCGCGCTCTTTTAACGCTCTAATTGACAGTGTCGGTGCCAGATCGGCTATACCTACCAGCTCCATGTCTTCCTGCAATTTTACGCCGTCAGCCAGTCGTTGACCGATGACCCCGTAGCCTGCTACACCGACTTTAACTTTTGCCATAATAGTACCTCCGTTACGATAGTTAAATTTTTTCCTGCTGTCCTCTTTTATACGCTTTAGTCGTCTTTAATCGTCTATTGCCATCTATTGCCGTCTTTCGTCATCTCATATGAATATTTGATTTTATTTCTTACTCCGTCATGCAACGTGGTAAAGTTGATCCGCCGAACGGCATGACAAGAGTTGTCGCATTGTTTCCCTGCTCAGCTATGGCCGCATCATAGGCCTCCTGCACCTCTGAAAATGGCTCCATAAAAATGTTGCGCACAAAGTCATCCGGCAAATCCGATACCAAAAATATTTTTGCTCGCTGCATTACCAGAGCTATGGCCGCGGCCTTGTGTCCACCCAGTTTAAATTCCTTCGCAATACGTTCGATGAGATCCTCCGGTTTTTCAGCTTCTGTCATCCATTGGGCGAAAACGCCTTCACCCATACCTTCCTTGCACGAGCCTACCAAAATTATTATTCCGCCATCTTTCACTGCGTGCTTAGCATTGTCCAACGCTTTCTGCGTCTGATACAAGTTAAGATCTTTCGGTTTTCCGCCCTGCGAACAAATAACTATATCCGCCCGAGCCGGTATCGGCTTCAAATAAAGGCCGTCTAGGAAACGACATCCGGCGCGATGTGCCTCAATAAAGTGTCCGGCCACCGCAAATATTATCTTTTTATGTTCGTCTAATACCACATTGACAATAAAATCAATCGGGCAGTAATTAATCGCATCCTCCAAATCATCGCGAACAGGATTTTCTATCAGATTTCCTGCTGCGGCTTTTTCTTGCACCATTTTACTGTGATTGGCCTGAATGGCCGCTCTAGTTGATACTCCGGGCATTATTGCTTTGGCACCGCCACTATAACCGGCAAAATAATGATATTCTATATTCCCCAGACAAATTCGCCGATCAGCTTCTGCTACAACTCGAACAACATCAACAGGCGTTCCTTCTTTAGTTGTTCCCATATGAACGACATCTTCAATATCCCCATCCACACAGCTTATTTTTCTGTATATTTCCGTCCCTACCAGTCTCTCTTTTTCTGCCTCAGTTTGCTTACGATGCGAACCCAAGGCAAAAACAATCGTTATATCTTCATCACGGCAGCCAGCTCGATATAGCTCGTTCAGGACTGCCGGCAAAACTTGGTAAGAAGGAATCGGCCTTGTAAGATCGGAAGTTATAATCGCTATTTTCTCTCCAGGCCTGACTATATCATGCAAATAGCCGGTTCCGATCGGATGCTCAATTGCGTATTCAACCGCTACTTCATCCCTCCGCTCAACCTCTACCTCGTTCTGAGTCAAAATACCGAGAAGATTCGATTCAGGAACTTCTACGTACTGTTTTCTGGCATCTATAGCTATTTCTATCTGCATGCAGTTACCCATTCTCCCCGGTTTTTCCACCCTGCTCCGCAAAGTCGAATGTCGACCCTACTGTCGAATGTCGACCTTACTTACGTTTATCCGTTTTTTTATTTGATTTGACTGAATACTCAGACTCACCACCGCTGTCAGCCACCATAACTTCTTCAGAGGGACGTCTTATACTGTAAAAATCAGCTTTACGCCGCCAATTGGTTGTGTCTCGGGCAATCAATTTCGGTTCCAAAGTAATTCTGCTTCCCGGCGGTAAACTCAACCCACTTTTTTCATCCGCTGGCATCAAGTTGTTCAACAATAGCTTAAATGCCATCCTTCCCATTTCATCGCACGGTATTCTTATTGTGGAAAGCCTTATCTGTGGTAAAGCTGCATACTCTACATCATCAAAACCAATTATTCCAAGTTGCTCAGGCACTTTAATCCCACTCTCTGAAGCCGCCTGCAACATACCTAACGCAATCAGATCATTGGCACAAACAACACCGTCCGGTCGTTTACTTTCTGGCAGAGCAAAAAGCTTCTTGCCATGCCGATAGCCAGCTTCCAATGTGTAATCTCCGGCGGATATCAGATCGGGATCGGCCTCATGTCCATACATTTGCAAGGTGGCAATAAATCCTTGAAGGCGTACTTTGCTAGAACCTGAATCAACCGGACCACCGGCAAAAGCCAATCGTTGATACCCGCAATCCAGCATGTGTTCAACTACCAACCTTGCTCCGCTCCGATTGTTCGCTTCAACAAATCCGCTGCAATTATTGGCTGGATGAGTCGAGTGGCCAATTATAACTGCCGGTATCTGAAAGTTATCAATCGGTTCTTCCGACAAAGAGTTAGCCGGGTAGATGATAATTCCGTCCACTCTCTTTTCATATAAAACCTTCAGTTCTTTCTTTTCCTTGTCACGTCGCCACATGGTTTCACAAATCAGGAACTGATAGCCGCTTTCTTCAGCTTCACGTTCCGCGGCCTGCAAAATAGTGGTGAAATATGGATTGGTAAGATCCGGCACCACCATAGCCAATGTTGACGACTTGTTGGTAACTAAACTTCTGGCTATCGCGTTCGGTTGATAGCCAAGTTCATTCGCCACAGCTAAGACTTTCCGCTTTGTCTCGGGATTAGTCCCCGGTAAATCATTCAAGGCACGCGATACTGTCGAATATGACACGCCAACTATCTTAGCTATATCTTTGATTGTTATCATCTATTACGGCCTCCCGGCATCATTCGGCAAGCAATAGGCTTGCCGAATGCCATTCATCATGCCCGACGCACTCTTTATTCGCTATAATGCTCACAAACCAGTATTTTCTCTTATGTATGCGCGCGCTTTAATCGCATACTCTAATGGATTCGCTTTGGCTGGGTCTTGCTCGGCCTCAACAATCATCCAACCCTTGTAATCATTCTCTTTAAGCACCTTGAAAATTGACGGGAAATCAATGCAACCGTCACCTGGAACGGTAAATGCTCCGGCTCTTACCGCATCCAAAAAACTCATGTGTTCTGCTTTAACCTGAGCAACAACATCCGGGCGCATATCTTTCAAATGGACGTGTCGAATCCTATGTACATATTTTTCAACCGCTTCCACAGGGTTTTCTCCAGCAAAGGCAAAATGTCCTGTATCAAAAAGCAGGAACACCAGCTCCGGATCAGTCATTTCCAAGAATCGATCTGTCTCTGCCATACTTTGCACACCAGTTCCCATGTGATGGTGGTAGGTCAGCGTCATGCCGCGGTCATAGGCAATCTTGCCCATTTCATTCATTCCTTTGGCAATCAATTTCCACTGTTCCTCTGTGTATATCGGCTTGCGATCATCCAAAATCGGTATCGGCTTTCCTTGGATAGAATTGCCTTGCTCAGAAGCACCAATTATTTTTGCCCCCATTGCTTGCAAAAAATCGAGTTGCTTTTTAAAATTTTCAATCGTAACTTCATAAGGCTCAGACGTCAGCAATGACGAGAACCACTGATTAGCTATCCTGATTCCCCGCAAGTCTAAGGCAGGTTTAAGAACTTTCGGATCTTTCGGGTACTTTGAACCGACTTCACAGCCGGTGAAACCAGCTAAAGCCATTTCGCTGACAGTCTGTTGGAAAGTATTTTCCGACCCCAAATCCGGCATATCGTCATTCGTCCAGCCGATAGGTGCTATACCAAGTTGTACATATTCAGGATTAAAATTCATTTGCCACCTCCGAAGAGAATTTTTAGCAGGCCGAGTTTATTATCTCTACCTGATCAAAGCTTAAGTTCAACCGTTTTGCCAGTATGAAGTGATTCAGTTGCCGCTAGGGCCATCTCAACTGCACGCAAACCGTCCAAAACATCTACAACTACTTCACTTTGGCCATTTACTGCGTCTATGAATGCAACAAATTGGTCAATGAACGCTCCGGTATAACGATCAAGGAAGAAGTAACGAATCTTATCCGTGCTTACCGTTTCTTCCGTATAAAGTTCTACCGTAGAAGGCTTATCGTTGTAGGCAATCGCTTGGCCTTTTGAACCAAACACTTCCACTCTCTGATCATAGCCGTAAACAGCTTGACGACTGTTGTCGATAACCGCAATAGCCCCATTGGCCATTTCCAAAGTTACAACTGCAGTATCGATATCTCCGGCTTCTCCGATGGCAGGATCAAGCAAGTTAGCACCTTTGGCGGTAATTTTTACTGCATCGCTACCACTGAGATAACGAACCATGTCGAAATCATGGATCATCATGTCAACAAACAGGCCTCCCGATACCTTAATGTAGGAAATCGGCGGCGGTGCTGGATCTCTGGAAGTAACTCGAATCACATATGGATCTCCAACTTTACCGTTCTCAACCATCTCCCGCACCCGACGGAAATTGTGGTCAAAACGGCGGTTGAACCCGATTTGGCAAATTACACCCGCCGCCTTAACCGCTTCCATAACCTCATGGATACGGTCCAGACTCAGATCAACCGGTTTTTCCAAGAAAATTTGTTTTCCTGCTTTGGCCGCCGCAATGGCAACTTCAGCATGAGTATTGGTAGGGGTTGCAATAACAACGGCTTCAACTTCCGGATTTGCCAAAAGCTCGTTGTAATCGTTATAAATATATTTTATCCCCTCTTCTTCGGCCCAGGCACGTGACTGTTCGATCATCACATCCGCAACGGCAATAACTCTGCCGCCCGGAACAAGCCGGTTTATGTTTTCAACATGCAGTTTACCAATTCGGCCGGTTCCTATGACACCCATCAAAATGTCTTTTTTCATATTGCGTTCCTTTCTTGCCCAACTAGGGCTTATATTTTCGTTTAAAATTCAGTTTATTTATACAAATTGCTCACTTAATTCAAGGTTTTGCGTCAGTTGATCGAGGCGCATTATTAATCACGCAGTGGTAGCATTCTTCCCTTCTCAAATGACTCTTTGCAGCGATAAGCTGCTTCCGAAGCCGCCGTACCGTCCTGAACGGTCACGTCGGGTTGACGATTTTCAATGATGCAGCGGCAAAATTCACGAATTTCATTAATGTATGCTTGATGCCAACGAGCCATGAAGTCCTCATAGCAAACTCTGCTAACACCATGTTCGCTCATAATTTCCACTAGATTTTTTGCCGGAACGGAAGCTATCCGTAACGTGCCTTTTGTACCAATTACTTCGGTTTCAACGTTGCAACCATGCGCCGCTGCCCGGCCGGCGAAGATAAAGCCCATTGCTTCATTTTCGCACTGTAACATAGCCGCTACATTATCGCCATCATTCAGTTTTCTATATAAATCGTACGCGAAAACGCCACCTATTGCCCATAAATTTTTTATTGGTGAACCGGTAAACCATCGAAGCAAATCAAGGTCATGTACACACATATCAAGGAATTGACCGCCGCTGTGCGGAGCAAATTTCAACGTGCTTTCAATTGTCGATACCGGATCTTGTGTGTATGAGCGCATCAATATCACTTTGCCAATCTCGCCGCGATCTATTCTGGCTTTAACGTCCATGTATGAATCATCAAAGCGGCGCATAAAGCCGAGCATGAACTTTAACTCTGGATATTTTGCGACAACTTTTTCAGCGGCCAGGCACTGCGGCACATCCGTCCCTAGCGGTTTCTCGCAAAATACGTGCTTGCCATTGGCCATTGCACATTCAATCTGTTCCACATGTAATGCAGAAGGGGAAACAATCGCAATCGCATCCAGATCGGGATCCTTGCAAAGCGACTCATAGTCGGTATAACGTTTGCTAACGCCAAGCTCATCGGCAACTTTATTCAGATGTTCAGCATCAATGTCACAAAGTGCCGTTAATTCTGCTTCAGGTATCAAGCTGGCTATATTGCACGCGTGTTCATATCCGAGACGCCCCAGGCCGATCGATCCTATTTTTACTTTTTTGCGCATTTTAATCCTCCGTTGTTAACCAGATATATCGGGTGAATTTTTCTTTCGATTGAATTTTCTTCTACCGCTAAAATTTGCAATAAAATCGAATTAATTTCCAATCAAAATTTTCGACTCAGCATCAATAACTTAATATTTCCTTGCCTCCGCCAAATGTCTATCCATCTTCAAGCGCGCTTCATTCACTTTTTCATTTGTCGATGTTTGTGCCAATCCACAGTGCCACCAGCCTTCATAGCCGTCAGTCATCGTTTTGGGCAAAACTTTAACATCAATCAAGCATGGGCCGTCCGCTTTTCGCGCAGCACGAACAGCAGCTCGTAATTCATCCGGAGTTCTGGCCGAATAACTATTTAATCCATATCCTTCGCCTATTTTCGCGAAATCAGTGTATACATAATCTCCATCTAACAGCCCTGTCTCGGAGTTACGATATCGCATCTCCGTCGCCAGGGAATTAACGCCATTTCCCGTTTGCAAATTATTGATGCAACCGAAAGCAGCGTTATCAAAAACCATAATTATCACTTTGCGCCGTTCCTGTCGCATTGTGCTTATTTCAGAGTTCAGCATGAAGAATGATCCATCGCCAGTCATCGCATATACTTCCCTCTCAGGTTCAGCCAGAGCGACCCCGAGTGCGCCGTTAATTTCATGGCCCATACACGAGGTGCCGTATTCCATGCTATATGAGTCTTTAGTGTCAGTAAGCCATAATCGCTCTAAATCACCCGGCAAAGATCCGGCTGCCGCAACAACAATTGCATCTGGAGCCGATTCTTGGCGTAAAATATGCAAAGCATTGCACTGTGACAGCCCACCACCGGTAACTCTAATAAAATCTGCAATCTGTTTCTCCGGATTGCCACAAGATATCAGCGGGGAGAACGAAGGTGTACCGTATTCCATCGTATTTACCCGATTCATTTCAGCCGACCATGCTGCATTGGCTTTGCTTATTTCATCCGTGTACGAACTCTTATAGCCTGCCGCGCGCAATTCTAGATGCAATTCAGTAATTGCCTCTTTGGCATCAGCCACACACCTTATGGCATCTAATTTTTCTGCATGATAATCTGAAACATTGATGGTTGCAATTCTCATAATTGGATTGCGGAATATAATCCACTTTGAACCTGTTGTAAAGTCGCTGAATCTAGTTCCTATTCCCAATATAAAATCTGCGTCTTTCGCCAAAATATTCGCAGCCAATCCACCCGTTACACCTATACCGCCGCAAGCCAATTCAAACGAGTCAGGCAAGCAAGAATGTCCGGCTTGTGTTTGTGCCACCGGGATATTAAACTCGCGACAGAACTTCATAAGCGCTTCTCCCGCCTCCGAGTAGCGAACGCCACCGCCGGCAATGATTAAAGGTTTCTTGGAGCGCAGCAATGCCTCCTTGACATTATTAAGCTCATAGGTTTCAGGTTTAGTTCTGGCTATATGATGCACTCTTTTGCGGAAGAAATATTCTGGGAAATCATAAATTTCGCCTTGAACATCCTGGGGCAGAGCAACGCATACCGCGCCGGCGGTAGCAGGATTGGTCAAAACACGCATAGCGTTGATCATCGCAGTCATAAGTTGTTCTGGACGGCTGACCCGATCCCAATAACGACAAACCGGGCGGAAACAGTCATTGGCTGTCAAACTTAAATCGTGGCCTTGTTCCAACTGTTGCAAAACCGGGTCAGGTTGTCTGGTTGCGAATACATCAGCCGGCAGCAAAAGTAACGGAATATTATTTACAGTTGCCGTCAGTGCAGCAGTCACCATATTCGTAGCTCCAGGGCCAATCGAAGAGCTGCAGGCAATTATTGAACGTCGGTTTTTCTGCTTGGCATAGCCGATAGCTGCATGCGCCATACCTTGTTCATTTCGCCCCTGATAAACTTTCAAATGTCCAGGATCAGCATCAAGAGCTTCGCCTAGTCCGAGCACAATTCCATGGCCGAATATCGTGAAAATTCCTTCTACAAAAGGCTGCTCTTGTCCGTCAAATTCGACGTATTGTTGGTTAAGAAACTTTACCAGCGCTTGGCCGACAGTTATCGGAAACGTTTTCATGAGTGATCCCCTTTCATTTGTGGCACGGTCTTTACATATAAATTGTACCCCATCCAGATATTTTTTTCCACTTTTTTTGAGCAAAATAACAACATTTTTTTATTTTCCTCGGTTTTTTCTTGAAATTTGCGACTTTTTTAAAACGTTTTCACAAGTAATTTATACTTTTTATCCTTTTGCCAATCATTTCACGGCTTGAGAGCTTAAAAAATCTCATTCGGCAAGATCGGTTCCGTCTTCGAGTATCTTCGTTTCGCTCAATATAAATCTTACTCTTTTCAAAACAGTATTTTGCACGCCCTCTTTTTTGGATATTCGTTCAGTTTTTATAAGTATGACTCTTATTTTTTTGTGCATATGTCCAGGACTGATAAGGATGGAATCGCAAGGCATCCTCAGTTCCTAAAAACAAGTTAAAGGTAAGGAATTTTATTTTCGATGTGCATTAATGAAGAATTTTTATTATTATTTATTTGTGCAATAAGCATAAATTTATACTGTTACAAGCAAAGTTTTACTGCATTTTGCGCAAAATATAATTGACACAGCCGTTTTTTCATGCTATTTTATTTGTAGTAAACGTTTGCAGAAGCGAACGCCATTTCATCCGGGAACGGATATTGCCCGCAGTATCTGCGGAGCAAATTTCAATGATTTATGGAGGTTTTTATGAGGCTCAACAAACTTTTAGCTACCGCCTTGGCCGCAAGCATTACTCTAGGACTTGTCGCATGTGATTCAGGTGTGAGTAACAAACCTGCCGATGGTTCAAAAGAAACCCAAACCGAACAAAAGGATGCAAAAAAGCCGGATGACAATGGAGGAAAAAAAGAACTGAACATCGATGTTATTTTGAAAACGACAGCTTCTGAGTACTGGGGGTATGTTCAAGCTGGAGCTTTAGCCTACAGCAAGGAGCACCCAGAGGTAAAAGTAAACGTCGTCGGAGCCTCATCTGAGACTGCGTTTGATGAACAGCTCGCTCTGATCGAAACCGACTTAGCCTCAGGCAAATATGATGCGTTTGTAATGGCACCATTACAAGCTGATATGGTAGCAAGCAAAATTGCCAATGTTGAAAAACCGGTTATCGCGGTCGACACAAAAATAGATTCCCCTAAAGTACTTTCTTTTGTAGGTACCGGTAACGCAGCTGCTGGTAAGCTCGGTGGAGCTGAAGCCGTAAAGGCGGCCAAAGCTGCCGGATGGAAAGAAATAAAAGCTATCTGTATTTCAGGTGTGCAAGGTGATACAACAGCTGCCGACCGTATGGAAGGCTATAAACAAGGAGTCGAGGCCGAGGGCGGTGAATTTCTTGCCGGCGAAACCCAATATGCCGATGCCGTAGCCGATAAAGCTGTTGCCTGCATGGAAGGAATTATGCAAACTCACCCAGAAGGAATTTCAATTATCGCTTGTAACAATGACGATATTGCCATGGCAGCCGCACGTGCCGCCAAGGGTAACCCTAAGTATGAAAAAACCATTTTCCTCGGCTTTGACGGAATTATTTCCGCTTGCGACGCCATCCTAAAAGGCGATGAAACAATGTCAGTTGCCCAAGAAGGTTACAGCATGGGGTACAAATCGGTTGAAGCTGCAGTGAAGGCCATAAACGGCGAAAAAATTGAAAAGTTCATCGACTCCGGTGCTTCCATTGTAACAAAAGCGAACGCCGCTGATCGTAAGAAGACGCTTGAAGGATATCTCAACAAATAAGCCTATAGAAAAGCAGCGCATATTAAGCCCACCCGCCAGCCCCGGGGGGCTTAATTGCCAATTTAAAGCTAAAAAATCATGTCACTAATAAGCCAATAGCATGTCAATAATTTATAATGCCGCGCAAAGTCATTTATAAAAATTTTTGAACAAAGCAAGAAGGGATTACATGAGCGAATATATCGTCGAACTTAATAAGGTTACCAAGCGCTTCCCGGGAGTTGTGGCTCTGCAAGATATGCATCTTCAGCTTAAAGCCGGCGAAATTCATGGCTTGATCGGAGAGAACGGTGCCGGGAAGTCAACACTTATCAAAATTTTAACCGGCGTTTATCACCCTGATGAAGGGGAAATCCTGAGTAACGGTGAACCGGTAGTGTTTAACACGCCTAATGATTCAACCGCAGCAGGTATAGCTTGCGTCTATCAAGAACTGAATATAGAAAAACTTTTAAACATAACCGACAACATATTTATTAATCGTTGGTTGCGTCGTAAAAATGGCCTTTTGGATTACAAAACTATGAATAAAACCGCCAAAGAAATTATGGCTTCGTTGGGCCACGATATTGATCCCGGTACCATAGCCGGAACACTTGGCATGGGAATTCAGCAAATGATAGAAATCGGGAAAGCCATTTTATTGAAATCAAAAGTTTTGATCATGGATGAGCCAACATCCTCTCTAGGTGAAAAAGAAGTCAAACAGCTGATGGAAACTTGTAGGCAGCTAAAGAAACAAGGTATAGCCATTTTGTTTGTTTCTCATAAATTAGAAGAACTTTTCGAGTTATGTGATCGAGTGACTATTATTCGCGACGGCCAGCACATCGCAACCCTCGCTACAGAAGAACTTACGCACGACTCTTTGATCAAGGCTATGGTTGGACGAACATTGAACAACCAATTCCCTAAGGAATTTGGGACGCGTGGCAAATGTGCGCTCGAAGTCAAAAACCTGGTTGAAGGCGGTGTCCTCGATGGGGTGAGTTTCAAAGCTTATACCGGCGAAATACTAGGCTTTTCAGGCCTAGTAGGAGCTGGGCGAACAGAGACCATGCGCGCTATTTTCGGAGCAGACCCGCTAGATGGCGGAGAAATTTATATTTTCGGGGAAAAGGTAACGATTCATAGTCCTAAAGATGCAATAAATTCCGGCATAGCTTTTTTGACCGAGGACCGCAAAGGTCAGGGCTTGGTATTAGCGCAATCGGTAAAAAACAATCTTATTCTTGCTACGTTAAAGGGCCACAGTAAAGGGCTGTTTTTGAACGAGGAAAAAATTGATGACACTTGTGCTAAAAACATAGAGACTTTGCGAATAAAAACGCCATCAGCCGATGAAATTGTCGGCCAACTTTCCGGAGGCAATCAGCAAAAAGTCGTTATAGGAAAATGGATTAACAGTGACGCGGATATATACATATTTGACGAACCGACGCGAGGTATCGATGTTGGTGCCAAAGTCGAAGTTTACAATGTGATGAACCGCCTGGTTAAGGAAGGTAAATGTGTAATCATGATTTCATCCGAAATGCCGGAAATTTTGGGGATGAGTGATCGGGTAGTAGTCATGCGCGGTGGTCGTGTCATGGCTACCGTAGAACGTAACAGCAAACATTTTAATCAAGAAAGTATCATGCATGCCGCATGGGGAGGAACATTAGATGATTAAGCAAAAAAAAATAGGCAACCGATCTTCGTGGCTGGGCACATTTTTGGCTCTGCTCCTGCTTTGTGTAGTATTGGCTATAGTTACACCAACTACCTTTCTCAAGGCTGACAACTTGATGAATATTCTTAAGCAGACTTCAGTTAACGCCCTGATTTCAACCGGTATGTTGGTTTGCCTGATCACCGCCGGCATTGACTTATCTGTAGGGGCAAACGCTATTGCCTGTACTTGTTTAATCGGTTTGCTGCATACCAAAGGCATCGACAGTATTTTTGTCGCTATTCCCGCTGCGCTGATTCTCGGAACCATAATTGGGGTGATTAACGGTTCTTTACTGACCAGACTGCACTTGCCTCACCCCTTCGTTTCGACCTTGGGTATGAAAAACATTTTAGCCGGCGCTGCGTTGTTGTTGGTTAATTCTCGCATGGTTTCCGGGTTCAAAGAGCCTATTATGTGGCTTGGTTCATATTCAATCATTAAAGTTCCAGGTTTCCCTGGGATTCCTGTTAGTTTTATTTTGGTTATCGTATTGTTTGCAGTCATGCACATATTTCTTACCAAAACCGCCCTCGGTCGTTCAATTTACTGTGTTGGCGGTAATCCGGAGGCAGCACGATTGTCCGGTATAAACTCGGCTAATGTTTTAACATTCTGCTATGCTCTCTCAGGTTTTATGTGCGGAATCGCTGCCATCGTATTAATCGGCCGAACAAGCATTGCCAACGGAGCAAACGCCATTCAGCCTTATGACACGGATGCCATCGCCGCCTGTATCATCGGAGGAGCTTCTTTCATGGGTGGCAAAGGAACAATGATAGGTACAATGATTGGTGCTTTAATAATTTCTGTTCTGCGTAACGGTTTCACCTTGCTTTCTGCCAGTGCTGCCGTACAATATGTCATCCTTGGTTTAGTTATAATTATTGCCGTTTTAATTGACATTACCCGTGACCGGTTGGACAAAAAGCGTCGTCGTCTGGCGGCACATAAAGCTAACACCTAAGCCTAGATGGAAATTATATATTGCCTGCCGTTATCGCGCTTGCGCGATCTGTAATCCCTAACAACGGGCAGCGTAGGAGTGCTCATTCCTGCGCTGCTCATTTTGTACCACGGTCGACTTTCATTAGACGTTTGCTTTGCGCCAAACTTTTTCGTTGCGTTTATATTTTGCCTAATTTCAAGCCGTACCCTCTCATCAAACTAAATGTCGGCGCAAGTTGCGATTGCACGTGAAATATGGAAACGCTATACTATAAACTCACTGAATATTGGAGGCAAGCTCGGTTATGTTACAAGTTACCCGTAATTGTAATACCGCTGAATGGGATAATTTTGTGAATCAGCATCCTTCCGGCAATATTTTGCAGTTATTCGCTTGGGCAGAAGCAAAATTACCGGCATGGGATTCGGAAATAGTTGTGTTGCGCGAGGAAGGTAAAATTATTGCCGGAGCACAAATTTTATTTAGGCAGTTACCCTTTCCGCTTCAGCATTTTTCAATGGCCTACGTGCCGAGAGGTCCAGTTATAGATTTTACCAATTCGGATCTTCTGAGTCGTCTGCTGCATGAAATTGAAATCGTGGCCAGACAGCATCATGCAATTTCTCTCACAAGCGATCCATTGATGCTGAGGCAAAAGGCAGGATCCGATTTTATAGCATTTTGGCAAAAGCACGGCTATATTCATGCCGGATTTGCAACCGACATGCGAGAAATTCAGCCACGTTACAATATGGTTTTGGATTTAACGGCTAATAATGGTAACTGGCGAGAAACTATTTCTGCTACTTGTCGCAGCCAGATCAATAAAGCGAAGCGGCAAGCTTTTGTAATACGTCGGCAAAATCCGGGCGATTTACAGGACTTTTTTGCCATTTTGCAGGCCACGGGCGAGCGCGATCACATCGGCGTACGTAATCGCGACTATTATGAACACATTATTCATGCCTTCCGGAGCCACGGTCACGAAAATTTTAGCGTCATTTACTTAGATAAAACCGCCGCCTTGGCCGATTGGTCTGAAGCACAAATTAAATTGCAAAAAGAAATCGAGCAAAACGAGCGACGCGCAGCTAAAGCGAATCCTCTGAAACAGCAAGCAATTTTGGAGGATACAAATGCCAGACGTCAGGCCTTGGCTCGTTTGCAGTCGGATTGTCGTGATTTGGAAAAATGCAGCAAAAATTTTGTTCCTTTGGCTTGTGCTGCCCTGCTTTTTTGTGGTAAAACTTGCTCCTATTTATATGGTGGCAGTGCGCAGGAGTTTCGCAGCACTATGCCGGTATATGGTCTTTTGCCTGCCCTCATCGATGCTGCCAAAGCGGACGGCTATACCGCTTTTGACTTCGGTGGAGTCAGCGGTTGCTTGGATCCGCAACAGGACGCGCGCTATGGAGGACTTTATATTTTTAAAAAACACTGGGGCGCGGAATTGACCGAGTACGTCGGCGAATTTACCAAGCCGCTGAGCCCACTTATTTATAAACTATTTAAATTTGCGGTGACATTTCGCAAAAAAATACGCGGGCATAGCTGATCCAACCGCCGCTGCCGGTTAGGGCAGCCGGTTAGCGACATAGAAGCCGCCGCTTACATATCCAAAGGTGAACTGCAACGATAAGGAAAGACACTACCACAGCCGCCGCAGCACAGATGTCGTAACTACGTGAACGATCGCCGGTTGCGACAATTGCGCTGGTCAGGTACTCGTTTCCTGACATATTCCGATCAGCTAGAAGAACCTCTTCAATATAAGCTTTAGGGGCTTTGGGGCTATACCGATATTCAGCCGTAATGCGATACACTTTCCGATATTGAGTCGGGAAAGAAAAATTCAACAGTTCATTTTCGGTATAAATACCCTTACGTTGCAAGTTCATCAAAAAGTCAACTTCCGAGCTGATTCCATAGAGTAAAGAATCAATCCAGCTTATCGGTTCTAAGCCTAAGCGCGGCACCAAGTCGATACGCCAACCGACAAAATCCCAACCGGCATCAGCTTTTACCTCAGGAATTTGAGCAGCCGTAACTTTGGCATGTCTGGTTTCATCGGGGACAAGTTCAACCGAAACATTACCCGTCAAAATTGTGCCTTTTTCTCGCATAGCACCATGTATTCCTGGAGTAAAAACCAGATTAATCCCGTTTACCTCGCGGTTGTTGCCGCGCAAGTCGACATCCGGCACCTTAGGTTTGGACGGTTCGCTATATGCTTTACCGGCTGGCAGTAATTCCGCCGGAGCCGGCACACTTTGCTCAGGGACAAGCACTTCAGATGAAGCCGGAACAATAGGATTTGCCGGAGGATCTGGGCTAAACATAACTAGCGGCGACGTTTTTTCATCCGTTTGAATCGCGGCTATTGAGGTATTGAAGAAAGCTAAATTGGAAGTAATTATCAGGGCGACAGCCAAACACAAGGCAAATAGTACTTTGAGGGAACGCCAAGAGCACATTTTTGTCTTTTTAGTTGCCCAGCAGAGGGATGCTGATTTTTTCGCACTACACCGAGGATCTTTCCAGCCGCCCATCTGCAGCTGTTTGTCGCAGTCGCATTGCCGCGCCGCCAGTTCAGCGCATCGTTTGTCGCAGTCGCTTTCCCGCGCCAGTTCAGCGCACTGTTTGCCGCAGTCGCTTTCCCGCGCCAGTTCAGCGCACCGTTTGTCGCACTGCTTGTCGCACCGTTTTCCTCCGCAGTTGCAAGTGAATATTTTTTCTAAAACATATAATATCATTTACCGCACCATCTCCGGTACCGCCTTACGCAAATTGTTAACTAATAGTGTAGGTTAATTTTAATATTTAGACAAGCACAGCCGGGGAAAAATTGATATAATTACAGTGATTATTTGTATGCAAATCTCTGGAATACCGGGGTGGCGTGTACAGGCATTCTGACAAGAAAGGTTACGCAATATGAAGAATTATCCTGATAATAATTCCGACGTATCTTCAAATAAATCGATACCCGAGGCCAATCGTGGTGCTATCGGTCAAAACCCACGCCCGATTCAAGGTGCTTCTCCCACATCACCGGAAGGCCGATTATCCGGCCAAGGTACTTCCCAGCAACCGCCTTCCGATTCCTCGCGGTACTCTGACACTTTACCGCGGCAGCCGCAATTACAATCACCGCAAACGGGTCGAGCAGTACCTGGACGACAACCTCAACAGATGCCGTCACAACAGATGAAACAACCGGGATTAGCGGATACATCTCCAGCGCGGCCACAAACCAATCGGCAGTCGCCAAACATCATTGGCCAACAGCAGCAATCTGCCCAGCAACAGCAGCTCGCCCAACAACGGCAATCTGCCCAGCAACAGCAGCTTGCCCAACAGCGGCAATCTGCCCAACAGCAGCAGCTTGCCCAACAACAGCAACTTGCCCAACAACAGCAGCAGCTTGCCCAACAGATGCAATCTGCCCAGCAACAGCAACTTGCCCAACAACGGCAATCTGCCCAGCAGCAGCTTGCCCAGCAACGGCAATCTGCCCAGCAACAGCAGCTTGCCCAACAACGGCAATCTGCCCAGCAGCAGCTTGCCCAGCAACGGCAATCTGCCCAACAGCAGCAGCTTGCCCAACAACGGCAATCTGCCCAACAGCAGCAGCTTGCCCAACAACGACAATCTGCCCAGCAGCAACAGCAAATTCAGCCTCCGCCGCCGAACCGCGCGATGCCTGAACAAACACCCGCGCCACTTCAACACCCCAACCTTCGCTCGGATAACTTCGCCCACTCCATGCCGCCGCAAGGCCTACAACGCCACCTGCCCGGCGAGGTGACCCGGCAGGAAATGATCCGCCTACGCAAAGCTTTACGCAAAAATTTACGTGGCAAACCCTCCCTTCCGATCCCCGCCTATGGGACCCAAGAAGCCATTGCCCTGCTATTAACCCGCTTTGCCAAGACAGCGATTCTCGCCATTGTGCTGTTATTATTTCTAATTGGCGGCTTCGGCAGCGGCGTTTTGTTCGGCTACATCTCTACCACCAAGCCGGTTCCCGCCGATTTATTGCGCTCAGGTTCCGAAACCACATATCTTTACGATGCCAAGGGAGAATTCATTGCCAAGCAAACAGGATCGCAGAATATAGATCGCCGTTATGTGACATATAACCAAGTCGAGCACACAGCCATTGCCAACGCCTTCATCGCCATCGAAGATGAACGCTACATGACCCACATCGGCATCGACCCCAAGCGTATTGCCAGCGCAATTCTTTCAGCCCTGGCTAACGGCGGCACGCCCACCCACGGCGGCTCCACCATCGTTCAGCAAACCGTCAAACTGGTAACTGGCGATAACCAAGTTTCCAGCCAACGTAAAATTCAAGAATGGTACCGCGCCATCATGCTAGATGAGCAACTCAGCAAAACTGAGATCATGGAACTTTATCTTAATTTAGTCCCCATGGGCAATAGCTACGTCGGTATCGAGGCGGCAGCCGAAGGATACTTCAACAAATCAGCCAAAGACCTGACCCTACCCGAATGCGCTTTTTTGGCGGCTATCCCGAAAGGACCAGCCATATACAATCCGCGCACAGAAAACGGTATGCGTAATACTTTGCGTCGCCAACAGGTAGTTTTGGCCAAAATGTATCAACTGGGTAAAATAAGCCGGAAAGACTACGATGACGCCCTCAAAACCGATATCGTTCTTGCACCGGTACCTGAAGATAAGGCCCAAGCCAAAGTTAACTCATATTTCGTTGAATACGTAATTTCCCAAGTCGTCGATCGTTTGGTCGAGCAAGGCTTAAGCCGCAACATAGCTTATCAATACGTGTCATCCGGCGGATTACACATTTACACTACAATGGAACCAGCCGTACAGGCGGCACTTGACGAAGCCTTTAGCAAAAAAGACTTGTTCCAGAAAAATCCGTCCTTCTATGAAGATTACCCGGAAAAACCGGAAGCCGGTATGGTGGTCATTAATAACAAAACCGGAGCAATTGCCGGAATGCAAGGCGGCTTCGGCGAAAAAACGACTAACTTAATTTGGAATCGTGCCACAGATTTACAACGTCAGCCCGGTTCAAGTATTAAACCATTAGTCGCTTACGGCCCGGCTTTAGACATAGGCAAGTTTGTCGGAAGCAGTATAATTCAGGATAAAGAAGTTTTCTTTAACGGCCCAGATAAGCCTTGGCCGACCAACTATGACCGTCAATACCGCGGACCAGTTACTTTCCGCAATGCACTTAAAGGCTCGCTCAACGTACCGGCAGTAACTATTTTGAAAGCAATCGGTGTCGACACCGGCAAGCGTTATCTGAAAAACATGGGGATTGACTGGACGAAAGATGAGGTCGGACTTGCTGCAGCCGTCGGTGCTCCGCAACACGGTGTATCCCCCTTACAGATGGCACAGGCCTATGCCACATTCCCTAATAACGGAGTCTATCGCCCGGCTTATGCTTTTACTAAAGTCGTTGATAAAGACGGCAACGTTATTTTGGAAAATACACCTGAAGAACAACGGATTTTCAAACCGGAAACAGCATTTATCATGAACACTATGCTGGAGGAAAACTTGCGCAAGTCAACTTCGGCGTTCGGCATGTACACTGATGCCGGTAAATATGGGCCGGTAGTTAACGGAAATAAAGAAATCATCTCCACCGGCGGTAAAACCGGTACTACCGATAGTAACGTTGACAAATGGTTCGCGGGATTCACTCATTATTATACCGGTGCGGTGTGGTTCGGGTTCGATAACATGGTCAAGCAAACCGCTATACCGGAGCAGGACTGGGAAAATCCTGTTCGGATCTGGCGTGCGGTCATGGACAAGATTCATATCAATATGAAAGACAAGCCGTTCGATCGTCCGAATGACATTGTCGAGCGAAAAATAAACATTTATGACGGGCTCTTGGCCACTCCGTCAACTCCGTCCAATCAGGTCATGACAGAATGGTATCAGGAGAACAGTCCTCTCATTCCTAAGCAAAATTCCGGCAGAGCTAGTATTAAGGATGATGAGGATTCAGATGAGAACGGCGATGGCAGTGGATTGTTTGATCGGATACTGAAGAAACTGCGGCCCGGCTCGACCCGACGCGGTGATTCAGACTCAAATTCAGGCTCAAGGTCTGGATCGGACTCAAGATTAGATACAGATTCAGACTAAGCAATGTATAGCTGTTTACTTAGCCTACTTCGGGAACTCGCGAATTCGGTAATTCGAGGTCTCGAAAAACAGTAATCTCGCCAAGACCTCCCGGGTTTCACGGCCAAGGCCTCCCGGGATTCCGAGATGCCACGGCTGCCGCGACATCTTATAGTTTATCGTTTGGCCGTTAGTGCACATGGCGAAAACAACTTAGGAGGTACACATGAGCAAGCGACAAGAATACTTATCTTGGGACGAATACTTTATGGGCGTTGCGCTGCTCTCGGCTCAACGCAGCAAAGACCCCAACACGCAAGTCGGCGCCTGCATCGTCAGCCCAAACAATCGGATTATTTCCGTCGGCTACAATGGGTTGCCGTACGGCTGCAGTGACGAAACTTTCCCCTGGGAACGCGAAGGAGATTATTTATCCACCAAATATCCCTACGTCTGCCACGCCGAATTAAATGCCATCCTTAACAATCCTGGAGCGATTTTGCATGGTGCCAGAATTTACGTGGATCTTTTCCCCTGCAACGAATGCTCCAAAGCCATTATTCAAGCCGGCCTGGTGGAAGTGATTTATCTTTCCGACAAATATGCCTCCACCGATGCCGTAAAAGCATCCAAACGCATGATGGATGCGGCCGGAGTAAAGTATCGTCGACTGATTCCCGACCATACCAAAATCACATTGGAATTGAAAGCAGAGGATAAATGAATAATTCACCCTATAAGCTGCAAGGACTAAGCCAAGCGGAAGTTTTAATGCGCCAAAAAAACGGCCAAACCAACGTCCCATTCGTGGCAAAAAGCAAGTCCATCCGGGATATTTGCCGAGATAATATTTTAACACTGTTCAATATCCTCAATTTTATTTTGGCGATATGTATAATTGTCGTTTCCTTCGGCCGGCCACGCCTCTTGTTAAACATGACATTTATGGGCGTTATTATCAGCAACATTGTCATCGGTATCGCCCAAGAAATTCGCAGCAAAATTACGGTTGATCGGCTTTCACTATTGGTTGAGCCGGAAGTTACAGTTATGCGTGATGGCCGGGAACACGTTTTAAAACCATCCGATTTGGTTTTGGGCGATGTTATGCTGCTGCGTTCCGGGAACCAGATCATGGTAGACGGAAAAATTTTGCTCTCTCGTGGTTTGGAAACAGATGAATCTCTCTTGACCGGGGAGTCTAATCCGGTGAAAAAAAGTGCCGGAGATCAAGTCTATTCCGGCAGTTTCGTCGTAGCTGGAGATGCCGCCATGACCATCACCAAAGTCAGCGGCGATACTTATGCAGCCGGAATCGCTCGCGAAGTAAAACGAACTAAAAAGAGTAATTCTCAAATCGTTGCCTCACTAAATCGCATTATCAAATTTTTAAGCATCGTAATAATTCCGCTCGGACTGCTGCTATTTGCAAGCAAAATTCGGCTACTCAACGGCCGATCCGATTTGGCGGAAATTGTCGTTTCAACGGTTGCTGCTCTTATCGGCATGATTCCCGAAGGCCTTGTTTTGATGACCTCTTTGGCTTTTGCTGTAGGTGTGATTAACCTTGGCAAGCACCATGCTTTGTTGCAGACTTTGCCGGCTATTGAAACTTTGGCACGGGTTGATACATTGTGTTTGGACAAAACCGGGACAATCACAACCGGGCAGATGGATTGGCTGGAATTTTACCCGATTGCTGATGAGAAAATCCAGGCCGCGACAACGCCGGAAAATTGGGTAAAAAGTCTTACCGCTGGCGGAAAAGATTTACTTTTGGCCGCGGCAATCCAGACTCAAATTGAGCGCAACGCTACTGCCATGGCCTTAAAAAAACCGTTGGCAGCACTGCACGATTCTTGTCCGGGAGTCACCTTACCATTGCCCAGTCCTGACCTATTGCTTAATTTTAATTCCGAACGGAAATGGGCAGGGGCCGTATTCGGGGACACTCTTATCTATTTTGGCGCGCCAACCTTTGTCCTCCCCGACCTTGCCGTAGCTTACCCGGCAATATATAGAAAAATAGAAAATTTGGCTTCACAGGGATTGCGGGTAATCTTGGTTGCCAAATTAACCCCTGATAAGCAGCGGGAAATCGATCCCGACTCATTTGACTTTTCCGCCGCCCAACCCGTGGCCGTTTTGACGCTAGGCGACCAACTGCGCTCCGATGCCAGCGAAACGTTCAGCTATTTTCGCGCTCAAGGGGTTACGTTGAAGCTTATTTCCGGCGACGATCCGCACACGGTTGCCGCGGTAGCCGGGCGAGCCGGCGTGCCAAAAAGCGATTCCGTTATTGACATGTCCCAAGTTCCCGCCGATGCCGATCTCCGCGAAATTGTCGAAAAATACAGCATTTTCGGGCGGGTCACCCCCCATCGCAAACAAGCATTGCTGCGAGCCCTCCAAGCCAATGAGCATACCGTTGCCATGACAGGTGACGGAGTTAATGATGTTCCGGCTCTCAAAGATGCTGATTGTGGCGTTGCCATGGCTTCCGGCTCCGATGCAGCACGCGCCAGCGCCGATATCGTCCTTTTGCAGAACAACTTATCTGCCTTTGTACCGGCTGTCAACGAAGGGCGGCGAGTTATAAATAATATTGAGCGGGTTGCCACCCTCTTTCTTGTAAAAACAATTTATTCCTCGCTTTTGGCGTTTCTGTTCATTTTTTTGCCGTTCCCTTATCCGATTTATCCAATTCAAATCACCCTTATCGCCTCGCTTTCAATCGGTATCCCGGCCTTTTTCTTAGCGCTGCGCCCTAATAAGCGGCGAGTCGGCGGTGCCTTTTTGCGGCGGGTATTGTACGCATCCGCCCCGGCCGGCCTGACCTGTACCCTCATGGTTGTTTTGATGATCACTATTGGCTCTGTCTGCGGACTAAGTTATGACAAAACCTCTGCATTGGCGGCAATAACTTTGTTGACTGGCGGCATGATTGTTTTATGGCAGGCCTGTAGGCCATGGGACAAATTAAAACGCATTCTGTACACTGCTTGCATACTTATATTCGTTTTCGAATTAATTTTTTTATCGGATATTTTTTTCATCAAGCCTATTTTATCGCCTACACTTTGGCCATTTTTAGTTTTGCTACTGCTCTACCCACTTTTTCAAAAGCTGTTGACCAGGTTTGGCTGCGTCGAATTTTTGCTTAAATTAGGGCATTTTGTGCATAATTTTTGGCAACGGCATCAATTTTAGGAGGTTTTTATGCCGTCATACTGGCTAAATAAATTGAATACACTGTTTGAAAAGACTTTACAGGCGGAGTTAGCGGCAAGGTTTGATGGGGGCTTGGCCAATGCATCAGATTTGCCATCGATCGGCTCAGTTGAAGCCGGAGAATTCACGGTCACGCGGGAAACCGTCGCGGCTATTTTAGATCTGGATGTTACCGCGGCCATGAGTTTGCTCTCTTCCACTTATCGGTATAGCAAAGCTGAAACGTCAGCAAGGTCGCAACTAGGTTATGTAGATATAAATATTTTCTGCTCGAAACTGGAATTTACTTTAGTCAAATTTCTCTATCTCGGTCTAAGTTCGCATCAGCGGCGGGTTTTTTCTTTTAAGCTGTTGGTTGAGCACGCGCACTCGGCCTTACAAAAAGTTTCAGCAGAATATTTTGACTACATTCCTTTGCCCCTTTGGCTGTATTTTGTCCTGCCGCCTCAAGTCGCTTCTTCAGCTTGGTTGACGCCGGATTTTCCGCCCCTTTCTTACGCTGAAGCCGGAGCCGGAGCCGGTGCCGCTGCTGATTTCGAGGCCGGTTCTGAGATAGTTACAGTGCTCAGACCAACCGAATTTGCTGATCCGGCAACGTTGACCTTGACGGCGCTAAGAATTTACCTTAGTTCCATCGTCCAAAACGGCCTCACGGAGTTTCAGTTAGCCCAAACCGTCGTTAGATATTTAAGACAGACGAATATTCCGGCTCGTTTATTACATTTTGAAGCCGACACAGTGCAAGCCAGCCGCTATGGCGTTGAATTTTTTCAAGGCCAGTCCTGGTACTTGCTACCAATTGCTTCGGCAGATAACCTTTTAGCGGCAATAAACAACCGTGCATTCGGATATAATAGGAATTGGCTATATGTCTACACGTATATTCCCGGTTCAGCCGAACTGTATAAAATATTTACACCTGCCGACGAGAAAACAGATTTTGTGCTCATGCATCGCGCCAATAACGCTTATTTAAATTTAACAGCAGCTTATGCGCCAACCGTATCACTCTCTTTCACCGTCGCCGCCGCGGGGCAGGTAGAAATTATTGCTCCGTCAGAAGGTATTGCAAAAAAACTGGGTGAATTTATGGTTGAACCGGGGCGAGTTTATTTTTTGCCCCTCGGCCTAGGCGAAGTCGCTCTCGCCCTGAATCCTTCCGAATGCAGTCAGCCAGTTTCAGGTTCACAGGCGCAAGGCTCAGTTCCGACCGCATTCAGTGAGGCCAATGTTTTAAATTGGTTGGACCTGCAGGTTATCGATACCACCAAAGTTGGAGATGAAATTTTGCACCTGAAGCCGGCGATCGGGTACCGTGATTTTCCCCCGGCTACACGCGCCACATTAGCAAAGAATGCGGCAGCTCAGAATGCGGCCGCGAACAGCAGAACAGCGGCCCCGGAAACTGTAGAAATCAAGAAAAAAAGTACCGCTAATCACGAGAAAACCAAGGCTACCGCGACCCCTGACACCGCCTCACCGAACAGGGTCTACCCTATCGATTCCGAAACCACTGCAACTCTACCGCAGTGCTGTATTCCGCCCCAACTGCTTTCCCCCAAGTTTTACCGGGACTTACTCAGCTATCGTGAACAGCAGGCCGTCCTCAGCAGCACCAATTTACAGCTACTTTTAGAACGTCCATTAGCCAAGCAAAGATCAGTTTATGAGTTATTGCAAAAAACCGGGCGCAACGGGGAGGCTATTTTAAATTTTTTGGCCGAAGCTGCCAACGCCGTACAATTAAGCAACTATATTCATCTTTTACAGCAATTGACCGAAAGTAATTTGGTAGCCTTAAACCCGGCTTTACTAAAAGCATGGCCGGATTTACCAGACGATTATCTTTTGCCGGAGCTTTTTTACCGCTACACCTTTAATCTGCAATTGCTGAGCGAACCGTTGACCGACTGGCCTCGCCGAATGCGCACCGTACTGACCGCTAACCAAGCTCCGATACAGCCGATTTTGCGAGCCGATCAAGCCACGTTCCACGCCAAAGTACTTTTTTGGCAAAATCATCCCTATTCCTTACCTATGTTTGGCAGGTTTTTCAGTGAATATGGGCAGCGTTCTCGCGCACTCTTGCTCGGGCTGGCAATTGCACGAACTTTGGGTTTGCCGGCGAAATTGAATAAATGGGTTGACAGTCTGGATATTTTTGACTTTGCGTCAGAGCGTTTTTTGGCTATGGCCTATTCACCGGAATTTTGCCCTGTGGCAGAACCGACTCCGGCCTTCTTTTCAATCGCAGAAAATGATCTGTTGGCTGACGAGGCTCGCCATAAGGATTTGCAAAATCTGAGTGATGTGCAAAAAGAATTGCAACGTCGGCGCAGTGAAGCTGGTGCAGATCCAACAAGCACAAGCATTCTTGGTGACGAAAATAAGGTATTTGTACCGCGCTTACTATCTCCTGACCGTAAAAAGCTGATCACAGAAGCCGTGCATCTGTCGTTGAGCAGCGAGGTCGTTGAACTCAAATATGGAATTGACTGGCAGTTGTTTTTTCAACCGCCGGCACCGGGCAGCCCGATTTTGCGGCTGAAAATTGCTCCGCCGGTGAGTGCCTACGTTAGTCCGGGTACTTATCTGTTTGTTATATGCGGCACTCGCCATGCAACCGCAAAGCACATTTACACGGTAGGAGCGGGCGACGAATTGTTCCTCACGCTCTCGGCAAATGACTAATGTCTAAAGGCAGCGATCTGGCTCTTTGCCAGTCGGCGGCAATCTGATGGGCGAGGTTCGTCACTTTGCTAGTCGCGGCAATAGGCATTGAAATTAAAGCTACCGCAATCCCACTGGCTTTAGACGGTGGGTTAAGGTAGCAAAAATTATGATTTAGTGGTATAATAATTGGCATTATAGGAACGTGGAAATCAAAGAATAGGCATAAGTATTTATTGCAGTATCACATTATTTTTGTATGCAAGTATAGAAAGAAATTATTAGTGCCGAAATCAATGTCGGATAATATCAAGCAGTTTTCTTATGAGATATGCAAGAAGCATAATATAATCATAAACATATGGAAACAGACAAAGACCATATACACTATATGATAGAAACTGAGCCTACTATATCAATAAGCAAAGTGGTTAATCTAATTAAGAGCTATACAACATATCATATATGGAAAAAGCATACAGAATATCTTAAGAAACCTTTTTGGAAAGAACATACATTTTGGACTGATGGATATTTTGCTTGTAGCGTAGGCAATGTTTCTGAAGAAATATTAAAGCAATACATAGAAAATCAAGGGTAGAAAGGTAGGTAAGCTGAATGTTAAAAGCATATAAATATCGGATTTATCCAAGTAAAGAGCAAGAAATACAGTTGGCAAAGACATTTGGCTGTTGCCGTTTTGTATATAATCAGACCCTTGCATACAGGAAAGATGCTTATGAAAAAGAAAAAAACTCTATCAGTAAAACAGACTGTAATAATTATTGCAATAGAGAGCTGAAAAAAGTTTATGAATGGCTGAAAGAAGTAGACAAATTTGCTTTAACAAATGCAATTTATCATATGGATAGTGCTTATCAAAAGTTTTTCAAAGAGCATGCAGGTTGCCCAAAGTTTAAGAGTAAACACGATAGGCATAAATCCTACACAACTAATTTTACAAATGGGAATATAACTGTAGATTTTGATAGAGAAAGAATAAAGTTGCCAAAGTTAAAAGAGATAAAAGCAAAAATTCATAGGAATTTTGCAGGGCAAATAAAATCGGCAACTATATCACAACTGCCGAGTGGAAAGTATTATGTAGCAATCTTAGTAGAAACAGAGAATGTAAAAAAGCAGGAGACAAGAGGTAAAATAGGTTTAGATTTGGGGATAAAGGATTTGTGTATTACATCAGATGGGAGAAAATACGAAAATCCAAAGACAATAAAGAATTATGAGAGAAATCTTACAAAATTGCAAAGACAGCTTGCACATAAAATAAAAGGGAGCAGGAACTATCAGAAAAAAAGAAAGCAAATAGCATTATGCCATGAGAAAATAACAAATACCAGAAAAGATTATCTTCATAAGATTTCAAGTGAAATAATAAGCGAAAACCAAGTGATTGTTTCAGAAAACTTGCAGATAAAAAATATGATAAAAAACCATAAATTGGCTAAGTCTATAAGTGACGTTTCATGGTATGAGCTCACAAGACAGCTAGAGTATAAAGCAAAGTGGAACAATAGAATATATGTTAAGGTAGATAGTTTTTACGCAAGTAGTCAGTTATGTTCTTGTTGTGGTTGCCAAAATAAGAACATAAAAGATTTATCCGTAAGGCAATGGAAATGTCCAAATTGTGGGGAAATACACGATAGAGATGTCAATGCCGCAAAGAATATATTAGCAGAAGGATTAAGACAAATAGCGTAATAAAAAAATATAGGGTAGGGACTATCCGAATTAACGCCTGTGGAGATAGTAGGTTACGAGGTCAGTGAAGCAGGAAGCCCATAGGCTTTAGACTATGGGTATTTCACTTGCATATAAGCCTTAGCACACCACTTAGTGCGCCCCACAGCGCACGCCTGCGCCTTGCGACACTAGCAACCCTAACGCCCATTAGCGCACCACTTAGCGCACCTTCCCCGGCGACCGTTGGTGCGTAATAAAATATGCATAGCCCGCCGCCGCCAAAGCAGCCAAACTTAAGAAACAGAAGCCGCCCACAATGCCAAGACGCTGAATCAATGCTCCCGACAAAGAAGGCAACAACACCATCCCCCCGGCCAAAATCGCCTGATACACCCCCAGTGCCGTACCCCGGTGAGACCGCGGAATCTCAGCCAAACTTTCGCTCATAGAAAAAGGCAACACTGTCCCACCGAAAATTCCGCCCATAATTTGCAATAAAAACAACTGCCAAACAGCCGTAATCCGCAAAAGCAGCAAACAATAAATCGCCGCTAAAACCAAAGATACCGGCAACCAAAATTTTGCGCCTAATTTTACCATCAACGCCCTCCCGGCCAAAGCATTGACAAGAACGGTGACCGCCCAATACAAAAATGTAGCAGCCGCTATTTCTTTTTCGTCCGCACCGATCACCTGAGCCTGATTGGCAACAAACGACATGACCAAAGACAAAATAAGTCCTTGATGCACAAAAGCCAGCATCGCGAACTGCCATAACCGAACATTCTTTACTGTACGCCAGAAGGCTCCGTATGTCAGATCCGCGCCGGAATCGCCACCATAACTCCCCGGCGCAACATTTTCAACGCCATCCGCACCCGACTCATTACTACCGCCCCCCGGCCGCACCTTAGTAACCGCCGCATGCACCTCCCGACAATAGACACGATACGCCACCACTGCCAAGACAAACGCCAAGAGACCGGCCACAATTTCCGCCGCCGCTACCCCCCGCATCCCACTCCGCCCGACCAAAGCAGCACAAGACAAGCTTGACGTAAGCATTGCCGTTGAGTGCCCAGTCGTAGCATAAGCCATAGCCCGATGCAACTCAGCCTGCGAAAACAACTGCGCAAAAAGTGCCAAGACAGCGATCCACACCGCCGCCGCAATTCCGCCCAAAATATTAGCCACTAAAAAAGATCGGGGCGAATTTACCCCCAGACGAAAAATTGCCCCCAAAGTACCGACCGCCGTCCCAATTAAAACATAAGGGAAAAGCCTGCCCGACCGATCACAATGCATTCCGAGCGGAACGCGCAAGAGCACCTGCCCGAAACCATAAGCCCCGATAATTATCCCTGCCGCGCCGGCTGAAACCCCTAGTTTATACAGATGCGATGTTTGAATCGGGACGTGAACATACAGGGCATACCAATACAATATTACTACCACAAAAAGTATACGACGCAGACGGACAGATGTTTTCATCTTGACCTCACAAACAATGAGCATTATAAAAATATGCAGAATTTTAAAAAGAAGATAATCGTTTTAAAAATTATATCACAGCAAAATAAGCAAGTCACGTGATGAAAAAATATGGTAGACTTAAGGCAAGAATATCGACCGCGCAGGCTCACTTCAACGACCTGAAACCGCTATTTTTTGAATGGAGACTTATATGAAACTTGTCACCTATTTTTGTCAACCGCAGCAAGAAAAAATAATGTACGATCCGCTTTGCATACCGACCCCAAATTTCCCCGGTATTTTACTTGATACAGGCATATTACCACTCTCAGAGCTAGGTTTCACTTACCCGGACTGGAACACAGCAATCGCAGGCAGCCACCCGCTTTGCTTCAAAACTTTAGCTGCCAAACTTCGCCAAGCCGATTTGGCCACGCTATCCATTTTGCCGCGGTCATCCATCACTTTGCTGGCTCCTATCCCTCAGCCTCGCCAGGATGTACTTTGCATCGGCTCCAATTATTATCCCGCCGGAACCCCGTCAGAAAAACGACACCCTTTAGACCAGACAATGTATTTTAGCAAGCGGACCTTCCATCTGGCCGGCCCCGGCGCCGTTTTGCCGCACCATCAAGACGTTACCGCCAGTTATCTCTACGAGATGGAATTAGGCGTGGTTTTAGGCAAAACAATTTATCAGGCCAACGAAAATGAAGCCGCAGCCGCCATCCTCGGGTACACTGTCTTTAACGACTGCACTTCCGCCATTTTGTGCAAAAAATTTAATCAAGTCTATATAGGAAAAAGTTTGCCCGGCTTTTCGGTAATGGGTCCGTACATTGTCACGGCAGATGAGTTTGCTGCCGCACCGGAATTTACGATAATCGGCAAGCTTAACAATGAAATTCGTCAGACCGGCAACACGGTTGACATGATTAAAAATACTCTCGCAATTTTGGTTGAAGTAAGTCGCTATACTGTTTTAGCCGCCGGTACAATTCTGTCAACCGGTACCCCCCAACCGATCACTACACGAGAAAATCCCCTACAAGTCAAGCCGGGCGACCACATTTGTGGCGAGATTAGTGGGGTGGGGCAGCTTGATTGCTACATAGCTGAGGCATAGCCGGCGTGGTGTCATAGCGAAAAATCGAAATTAAAAAGCAGGTACAGCAAAATGTTAGGCACGCATAACTATAAAAGATATGCCGGCAGCGGCAACGCCGGCAACAGCACCAGCAGTGTCAGCACCACCGGCAACAGCACCAGCGCCAGCGTTGATACCGCCGAATCAGCCCCGGCTTTGGTAAGCCTGACAACCCCAGTTTGCGTTGATTCCCGAACAACCCACTTTGCCCGGAGCTCAACACCAACACCCGACAAATTACGCGGCAAGATAAAACTTGTTGCCAGCGATTTAGACGGAACCCTCCTCACCGATGCCTCTTGCATTTCTCCGCGCACGGCTCAAACCATATGTCGCCTAGCTAAAAATGGCATAGACTTCACCATTGCGACCGGACGCATTTTATCCCGTCTGCCACTCAACTTATGCCGCGAAACCGACCTGCACTATGCGGTTTTGGCCAATGGAGCTGAAACTTGGGACTTAAAACGCAACATTTGCCTTAGCACCTTACCCCTTTCCGGAGCGACTGTAACCGCCGTGCTGCGTGTTTTGGCCGCCTTCCCCCTCTATTTCGAAGTATATTTCGCCGGCGAAGCGTACACCGACAATGCTCGTCGCCAATTTTATCGAGATAGTCTATACAGCCCGGCCAAATTAATTGATATGCGCCGCTCACGCCACACCGTCCCCGATCTGTTTGAATTTGTCGCCGCAAGAAAAATTAGCAAAGTGGTCATGCCGCAAGCAACCCCTGAATTATTGGCGGAGCTAGACCGTAAATGCGCCCCAATTAAAGATTTGATCATTACCAACTCAGCCTTCGGCAACCGCGAATACAACGCCGGTAACTGTACCAAAGTCGCCGGTATAAAAGCACTAGTCGAATACCTGCACCTACAACTGGATGAAGTTTTAGTCTTTGGTGATGCCGGCAACGATTTGCCGATGTTTGCAACTTTCCCACATTCCGTAGCCATGGCCAATGCCACTCCAAACATTGCAGCCAAGGCCGCTTATCGTACGGGGAACAATAACGCTGACGGTGTTGCCGAATTTTGCGAAACCTATTTGCTGTAAACGCCTGCAACCGCTCTATTCCAGGCGATGCACAGCCCTGCTCTAGGCAATGCACCACCCTGCGCCAGACGATGCACCGCTCCCGAACAACACTAGTTTTCCGGCAAACTCCCATTCAAAGTGATAACCCCATCCGGGGGAATTTTCAGACTAAAGTCCCCATTGCTAAAACTATCACTTGCCAGCCGCTTTCCATTTCCGTCATAAACAGTTTCCTTCAACTTAAATTCCTTCTGCTTAAATTTCAAATTCAAGTTGACCTCAATCGAACTATTATTCGTAAAAATCAAACTGACTTTCCCGTCACCACCGACGGAACCGAACGCATCAATTTTTTCACGGACCGCCGTATCGATATTGCTTATCTCAGGTTGTTGACGAATCGAAATCCGATGCAACCCATTCCCTTCCGCCTGATAAATCGACAAAAGACTCCCCAACAACTCATTCTCCGCCGCCTCATGCCTCAGCGGCAATTTATAGTTGATTTGCGTCAATACCTTTCCCTTACCAGCCAAAACAATTTGCGCTAATTTCGCCAGACGCGGACGTTTCCCATTGATTGCCTCCAGCGAAGCCTCACTTATCAGTTCGTGCCCGCTTTCACCCACATAACCCTGCCGCGGCATTATGCTTATCAACGCATGATAAACGTCTTCAGCCGATAAACCCTCGGCAAAACCTGCCGTCAAAGCAGTCGCGTGTTCATCAGCCGCCGATAATTTTTCATTTTTGTTATAATTCATGCCGTCAACAAAAAAAAGCTTATTCTTCACTTCTTGATAGTAAGAGGATATTTTAAATTTACGCAAAATATTATCGACACTGTCAGCACGATCACGATCAGATAAAAGACCGCCGTCTTCATCGGCAACCTCAATAAAAATCCGCTTAAAACTCAATGCCCACGGCGCAGGATGACCTTGTCCCCGCCTTATTTCACCTTTGCCGGTATAAACAGAACCAACAAGATACTCCAGCAAATCATCTATTTCTTCAGCTGATACATAAGGATTGATCACCAACCAAACATTGGTGCGCAGACTTTCGGCCAAGGCAAGACCATCATACAAAGTGTAGGCGACAGCACCAAAACTCTTATTATTCAAAATAAGCCACGCTTCCATATTACGCTTAGTAAGCCAACTGAATTCCGGATAGCCGTTACGCCCGATGTTCAACCCATTTAGCCGCAATAAACTCGGAGCAGGAGCCAATTCTTTAAGTTGCTCTGTGCGCATCGTTCCTATATTATTGTTCTCAGCTAAGCCAAAATACACATTGTCGATACCCATGCTGTGCGCCGTGCGCAATTGCCAAGTAAATTCCGTCTCTTTGCCGGAAAAGTCCGGATCTGAAACCAGCTTAAATTCATAAGTTTGCCAAACGTTGCTTAAATTACTCAAATGAAAAATGGCGGCCGTCTTACCTCCACGCACGCTTAATTCAGGCGTGAAGCCACCCCCTACGTCCTCGTCTAACAACTTTGCCCGCAGACGCAACAAATAAACCCGGCGTTTGAGAAAATTGTTGCCATTCAAAACCATCTTTTGCTGTAAAACAAGGTCATGCTCAGCTGCATTTGCGTCCGCTTCTCCCTCTTCCGCAGCAAAGCCTGCGCCCGGAACCACATCTACTGCTACAGATCCGTTTCCAATACCACCAAAACCACCCCCGGCCGGCATTTCCGCCGGAGTTACCTGCTCACCTTGCTCGGCACGATTAGCTCGCTTAGGATGCAACTCCAAATAATTGTCATAAGAAGAATTACTGTCCGCCGCGCTTTGAATATATCCGGTCGCCTTAGCCGTTCCATTTGCCACATGCCAAAACAACGGTACCCCCTCCGGCTTCAAATTCCTACTTATAATCAAACGGTCACCGGCCTGAATATTATTCAGCTCCCGATCACCTTTAAGCCGCAAACCCGCTGTCAGCTGGTAACGTATAATCGCCCGATCAGCTGATACCGTCAAAAAATTGGCTCCCGGCAAAAGCATCGCTCGCTTTACCGAATCCAACCCATCTTGCAACTGCTTTAGTTCATCCCTGCCTACATCATACGCCCACAACCCGGCCTCCGCCAAAACGAACCCCAGCTTGTCTGTCGAAAAAACGATCATTTGCTCGATCTTAAACGGCTTTCCGGCTAAAACCGCCTGGACATCTGGATTTTCAATTAAAGGATGCCGATTCACTATTCGGAACCCGTTCATAAAATTCCCGACCTCGATTTCACCGCGCGACGAAACCATGAACAAGTTATCGCCATGAACAACTGTACGTGTCGGAACAATATTCGGAACAAAATTCGCCGCAGGCCAGGCCTCATCCCCCGCCTTTTTCACCCATCGCGGCCGTCCCTGCTGATCCAACGTCAAAAATTTTTGCTGAAAACACACTGTGCTTTCCGGCCTCAAATCTCGGCTAAACTTCCCTTGATGCACCTCACGATTACTGTCGATAAAAGTTAAATCATGACGGTTATTTAACAAAACAAACTCGGTTGCAGAAGCCGCCATATAATCAATTTTGCTTGCCCCGGCAAACTTCTGCCAATGCTGACCGTCACTGCTACTCCACACCTCGCCGCGCCCCGAACGCGCCAAATATCCGGCGGAATTTCCCACAACCTGAACTAAATCGTCATCCGTAAAAGCCGAAATAATTTCACTTGACGTTGTTTGCGAATGATATATAACCAAGCCGCCACTACCGACCCATACACAATCCGACGTTCCGCCATTTTCGTTGTATCTGAAGGCCCCATCCTTTATTTCACCCTCATATTCAATTTCCATATCATGAGGCTGCCGAAAAATCAAAGGATTGATGCCGATAATACTGCCGCTTTGCTCATGATCGTGCTGACTATGCATCGGCCTCACTTTTCCGCCGATTAAGCTGGTAGTGTAGGGTATTTCATCCGGCTTTATGTTCAAAGGCAACTCCGGCCCCAGTGCTGTTTTATATACCACGGGAGCGGAAAATTTAGCGGCAAAACTATCGAACTCGCCGTTGCGAATTAAATTGTCACCCTGATGATGATCCCAAGTAACGCCAACCCCGTACCAACTGAAAGCTGACCTGTAGTTATCCGGACGCAAATCAACACTGTATTCCAAACGATTTGTGTCACCAATCAATTCATTGAGATAGGTCAAGATCCCAGCAACCGGAATCAGTACTGCCAAGACCGCCACACTTACGAGCTTTACCCGACGGTTGCGCGCGACCTGAGCTATTCTTTCTTTTAGGAGGTGGCGTAACATGGTAAATCTCCGTTATAATTTCGGCCTTGTAGCTCCTTGATCTGCCGGAGCCGCAGTATCCGAACCAGTCACATTTGTGACATTTGCTGCACTTGAGCCAAAACCGGCACCCGTACTACCCGTATGCAGGTCACCGCTACCACCGACCCCATTCATTTCTTGTTGGGCAACCTGCGCAGCCCAAACCGCCGATCCCCGGGCCACCGTTTCCCCTTTCCGCCGCAGTTTAGCTAACCCGACCAAGGCAAACGGACTCAGCACCAACAAAGCATACATAGCGATTGTGTATATTGCCGTACCCTTGACATCGTCTTTCAGCCAAGTAGAAAGCGCCCCACCCAGCAAATTGAAAACTATGTGCATAAAAATAGAGGCCCAGATAGATTCCGTCCAAACATACACCAAGCCTAAAACAATGCCCAAAATCCCCGCGTAGATAGATTGAATCCAATCGGCGTGAAAAAGCCCGAACAAGATCCCGGCCATCACCGCCGCCACCGTAGGCTTCAAACACAGTTTAAACTCGCTTAAAACGATTCCGCGGAATAGAAGCTCCTCGGCAAACGGCACCAAAATGCAAGTGCTCAACACCATCAACAAAAATCGTTCCGGCGACTCGAGCGTAGCGATCAAGGTCTCATATCTTTCCACATTGGCCGCCCAAAAAGAAAAGTGATTGCCCAAAATCCGAGCCAGATTCAGCCAAAGCGTAGCCAAACCGACACCGCCGCCAGCAACTACCACCAGCAAAGGTAAACTTAATAGATGCGGCAACCGAGTGAAGAGATATGGTTTCCCTCGCCGCCGGCAAAAATATAGGATTACCGCAAACAAGATAATTTGTATCAAAGAATATATTAAGCCAACCATATTATCCGTAGCCGTTTCAACAATGAACTCAGGTGATAACGTCTGATGTGTTGTCAAAACCGCATATATACCATAGACGGTTGCCGCAACAATAACCGTAATCAAGAAAAGGACTAAGCCCATCAAAGGAATAAAAATATTGCCGATCGTAAAATGTAAATTTTTGCGTTTATTCATACCTGTGCCATTTTAACCCTTCCAATTCATCGGAGACGATAGATCCACACTTCATATTTATTGATTTTCTTCAACGGGTGATAAGACATTTTTGCCTTGCGCAAATGCGGCAAACCGATATCCTCCTCACGATTTACGAATCTTACATTAGGGAATTCATTGCGTAAAGTCAACGCGTTGATCGCTACGTAGGCATCCTCATGCCCAACCGCCGCTTTTTCAAAATGACAGAAAACGCAGTCATCCCCATTTTGCGAATATGCGGCAAAAGCCAACAGCTCACCGTTTTCGCGGATTGTGCCACCCCTGGTTAGCAATTGGGGAAAGGCCGCAAAAAACGCGGCTATGGCCGGGCTATCGCCCTGTTTGATATTATCCGGGTCCTTACCGGCCGCCAAAGCAGATACCCTGCTGAGTAATACGGCATCGGGCCCATCGCTTGCCTGCAACGGAGCATAAACGGCATTCGGATGATCATTCATAAACTGAGTTAGATGATTTCGTTTCGCATGCAAAGCCTTGCCGGCCAGCGTCCGCATTTTTTCCCCATCATAGAAGTAATCCGAATAATCCGGATTATAATATACTTCCGTCCGGTAACCTTTTAAGTTCGTAAAGTATGACAGTTGCGTTTCATCTACAAACATAAACCGCAAAAACGGGCTGTTTCCCTTATCTGCACCCGGGATTTCTTCCTGAGCAAGTGTCGGCACCGGCAACTCACAAAACTCCCCGTTCTCACCGGTAGTTATATATCTATAGTTCTGTAGATTTTCTTTACGCGGCAATACCGCGGACAACGCCGCATACGGATCCCAAAGCACATCGATGATCGCTTGCAGATCCGTGCTACCATGCAACCCCACCGGTGCCGCAAAATGAAAATCGGTAAAACGGTCATCATAAGCAACTACCACCAACGTATCCGCTATTACCGCCTTATGATAATTGAAACCACCGTTCCAGGCAATTCTGCTATTAAAACAAATGTCTGATATATATATGGGATTGCGGTTATAATATTTTAAATATAAGTCGCGGTCAGCAACTTCAAGCTTAGTAAATTCTATCGGCCCTGCCACGGCAAAAGGATTTTTCTCTGTCGGCAATTTCATTTACTGTATATACTTCTCTCGTATCTGATACTGAACGCGTCAAAAGCTGCATTCAGTTCACTCCGGTCCCGGATTGACTCAAAAAGCGAGTTTACACTCTGCCCGTCACCACTAATCACTCGCAATATAACCAACTCAGGTAAAGTCGTCTGTCGCTTATCCGGCAAGGGGAACAAAGCGATATAATTTCTACCGTTTAATGCAAAACGGTCGATTATGTCCATATAAAACTCTACACCGGTATCAACATCTTCCAATACGGCCAATGTTTCTTCTTCGCCGTCACGGGCAACGATCGCCGCCGCCATCTGCTGCTCGGCCGCCGGCGGCAAACGCCGCGAGTTTCTTAGCCCACGCGGCGCTTGACCGGAAGTTACGGATCTTCTAAACAGAGACATGATCTCTTATTCCTTTCCGCCCTCAATAACGTACTCGGATCCGTCGTCATCTTCATCATCCGCTTCAGCCAAAATTCTTTCATATTCAGCTGATACGCGGTCATATTCTTCATCTTCCAAACTCATAAAATAGTCATTGTCATTCTCATCGGTGACCACTTTAACAATTAAAGCTTCAGGGTCTTTGTCCACTGTCAAAAGTACGCAGTAAACCTCGCCTTCAAAATCGAAATCGTCAACTATTGAGAATTGGTACTCTTCCCCGGTTTCTTCATCGACCATGGTGACGATACTTTCACCGATTTCGCCTTCATCCTCACAGCCACAGCCGCAACCGCAAGAATGTTCATGTTCAAGGTCGTGCTCATGCTCGTGTTCTTTCGTATGGCCGCAACCACAATCACACTCGTCAGAATAAAAAATATTGTTTAAATTTAGCATAGGAGTTCCTCCGTATTGTCATATATTTTCGATTATAGCATACATTCCGCTTGTAAAGCAGTCAGAGACGCAGGCTCTCCAAAAAATCCTGCAAAATAATTTCCGCCGCCACCTGATCTACCACACTGCGTTTTTGCCTTTTTTTCACGGTAGATTCATTTAAAACCCGATGTGCTAAAACCGTAGTGTACCGTTCATCGCGCCAAATGATGTTCAAACCGGTAAGTTCTTGCAAAAGATCACCCAACTGACGCGCTTTCTCCTCACTTACACCGATTTTCCCATCGGTACGCCGTGGTAAGCCAATAACAATAGCCGCGACGCCGTTTTGCTTGGCCAACTCGCAAATGCGGTTCACCGGCTTAGTAAATTCTTCACCGTTCCAACAAATTGTTTCAATTCCCCGCGCCGTTATACCCAAAGCGTCACTGACAGCAACGCCGATGCGAGCCTGGCCATAGTCTATGCCCAAATACTTTTCCATAAATGTTATTAAATATCGCCGTTAATATTTGTTATGTCACTTAGTTTCACTGCGATTGTTGCAACTAAACAGTACCGTCCATTCAGCCATCCTGCCTCAGACTTGCTATATACTTTTGCAGTATTACTTCCAGCAGCTCATCCCGTTCCATACGCCGAATCACTCCGCGTGCATTGGCGTAATTAGTGATATATGTCGGATCATCGGACAAAAAATATCCCACCAATTGGCTGACAGGATTGTATCCCTTCTCCTCCAAAGCGGCCAGGACTTGACGCATAATTTCGGCTGCTTCAGCTTGTTTATCTTGACCTAGAACAAATCTGGTCGTCCTACTGTCATCCATAATTATCTCCTTTTCCGGCACATCATCTGCCATTCTTATAATAATATTTTATCAGGCGCAAAAATATTATGGTGTATAACTTTTTAACTATTCGTAAAAAATCAGCTCAGCGGTCGGCCGATGAAACGACCGTTGCGAATTCCTATCAGCCGCACCGGAATAATCAATCCCGACTTGAGTTCGGAGGTGTCAAACCCAAGCACAATCGGATCGTAATTCGGCGCGTAACCTTCGAAATAACCTTCTTTATCTCTTTGCTCAAGCAAGACAAGATCATTCTTGCCCTGTCGCCGTGCCTGATGCGCCGCCTGCAATTCGGCCGCCACCTTTGCCAATTCTTCTGCCCGGTAAGCAGCCACACTTGCTTCAACCTTACCTTCAAACTGCGTCGCTGCCGTTCCGGCACGCTCAGAATAACGGAAAATGTGCATACGGGTAAACGACATTTCTCGACAAAAAGCGACAGTTTCTGCAAATTCTGCCTCCGTCTCGCCCGGGAATCCGACAATTATATCTGTCGTAAGTCCCAGACGCTCACCATACGCCGCCCGCAACCCGTTCACGACTTGACGATAATTCTCTGTAGTGTAACGCCGACGCATCCGCCGCAGAACCGTATCGCTGCCACTTTGCAACGACAAATGGAAATGCGGGCAAAGCTTGGGATTGGCTGACGCCGCCTCTATAAAAGCCGCTGAAACCGACAAAGGCTCAAGCGATCCCAGACGAATACGTTCCAAGCCCGGGAGTTCCGCTAATTTTGCGCAAAGCGAAGTGAGAGCAGTGGAACTTTCGCCCCGGTCACGTCCGTAAGAACAGACGTGGATACCGGTAATTACGACCTCTTTAAACCCTGCCGCCGCAATTCCGCGGCCCTCGCGCAAAATCGATTCCTCGCTACGACTGCGCACCCGACCCCGGGCGAACGGAATAGCACAGTACGAACAGAAATTATTACACCCATCTTGTATTTTTATGTAAGCCCTAGTTTCGCTTTGCTGATCTACAGCACCAAAGTCCTCAAAATCAGGGGCATCGGCAAGTGCCAAAGTTTGGATCATGTCCAGGCGAGCCGGCCGTGCATCTGCAGCAAAATTGTGTTCGGCCCATTCAGCCCGGAAATGCTCCACTGCTGCAAAAACCCGCTTTTTCCCCTGCGTTCCGACCACAATATCAGCCGCAGAACATTCGCCGCCCAGTTGAACGTGGCACCCCATCACCGCCACCACTGCTGCCGGATTTTTTTTACGCGCCCGCCGCAACATTTGCCCAGATTTGCGACCGGCCTCCCCGGTAACGGCGCAGGTGTTAAGAACATAGATATCGGCAACGCTATCGAAATCGACCACCTCGTAGCCGGCCGTAGCAAACTGCTGTGCCACTGCATCCGTTTCATAGCGGTTAACCTTACACCCCAAGTTAAACAACGCCACCGTCGGACGCTTCTCACCCTGAACCATATTTCCCAGAATATTTTCCTGACCTTTAGACATCTGACTTATCCTTTAAATCTACTAAATTTATTCATCATTTGACAGTTATCGTTTTTCGTTGCAAAATAGCCGTAGGTAAAAAACATGAAAATAGGCAAAATTTTATTTAAATCAACCACAGATATTGTTAATTTCGTCCATATTGTCAATCGTTATCCCTACCGGATCGACTTGGTCAGCGGCAACTACCGCGTTGACGGCAAGTCAATCATGGGTATTTTCAGTCTACCGCTAAGCACTGCCGTCCAATTCGAAATATACGCCGATGATTGTACCGACTTGACGCAAGCTTTACAACCCTTCGTTGTCGCTTAATTTTTAACACCTTAACCTTATCGCTTAACTTTCCCGGAAATCGGCCTTTTTAACTTTGGAGGCAGTTTGACGCACTCATGCTTATGCGCTGGAACCTGAAAGCTAGGGCCTGGAGCCCGGAGCTTGGAACCTAGGGTCTGGAGCCCGGAACTTGGAACTTGGATCCTTAGCGTTTTTTGTGTTCGTGACGGTTGGCCGCGCAATCACGACACCTGCCGCGCGAAGACTTCTGCCTGTCGCCGATTCCGCCACCGCCTTTTCGCCGCTCACTCGCCTTAATTCGCCTTGCCTTCCCCCGTTTGTTTTGCTTTTTCCCAGATATCAAACCGGATGTTTTCAATACCTTGCCACGCCGCCGATTATCCATTTCATGCAACAAATGAAAATCAACCCTTTGCCGCAAACGATCGACCGCCGCCACCTGCACTTCAACCGCATCGCCGATCTGCCAAACACGCCCACTGCGCTCGGCCGAAATCACAAAATCGCCATCATTGTAACGATAGTACTCCGACAAAGTACGGAACGGGACCATACCCTCAATCGAATTAGGCAGGTGAACAAAAATTCCGGCCGCCCCAAAACCCGAAATAATCGCCGGATAGATCTCCCCCAACCTTTCCGCCATATATTCGGCAATTTTCAAATCACAAGTATCGCGCTCTACGCTGACCGCTCGCCTTTCCGCCTCTGAGCAGCTGACTGCCAAAACAACCGCTTTGGACTGCCATTTTTTGAAGAGCACCCGCCCATGCAAATACCCCTTAATCACCCGATGAATGAACAAATCCGGATAACGCCGAATCGGGGAAGTAAAGTGACAATAATACTTAAGGGCCAAGCCATAATGCCCCTTACATTCTGCATCATAACAAGCCTTGGCCATGGCTCGCAGCAAAATCTGCGCCAAAACTTGTCCGGCCGGCAGTTTAGCTAATTGCCGCAACAACGCTGCTTGTTGAAAGCGATCGGTAGCCAAATCACCTCGCACCGTCATGCCTAGCCGCCGACACAGCGGAATCAAGGCCTGCAATTTTTCCTGATCCGGATTTTCATGAATACGATAAATGAATGGAGCCTCCAAACCGGCGAAACGTTCCGCTACAAATTCGTTGGCCGCAACCATATATTCTTCAATCAAATTATTTGCAAATGTGGTTTCATAAGGATAGATGTTTACCGGCTTCCCATCTGCATCAAGCTCAATCTTGGTTTCTGGGAAATCAAAGTCAAATCGGCCGGCTGCGATTCTTCTGGCAGAAATCTTTTCCGCCAAAACGCGCATCGCCTGCAAATACGGAAACATTTTTGCGTAATCGGGCGTCGGTTCTCCCGACATAAGCACTGCATATACGGTCTTATAATCAGCTCGCAAATCGGATTTTATCACACTTTCAAATATGTCGCCACCGACGCGTTCCCCGGCCGCTGTATAATCCAAACGAACGGTCAGTGCCAGCCGATCCACTTGCGGGTTCAAGCTACAAATTCCATTAGAAAGCCGTACAGGCAACATCGGCACTACTCGATCAACTGGATAAATACTCGTACCGCGTCTGGCCGCCTCCATATCAATCGGGCTGTCCTCTTTCACATAATGACTGACATCAGCAATATGTACGTAAAGCCGGTAGCCGCCGGATGGCAAAATTTCTATTGAAAGCGCATCATCAAGGTCTTTTGCTTCCACCCCGTCAATTGTTAACGTCGGCAGAGTCCGCAAATCGTGACGCCCATTGTTCAGTTCGGCAGCAATTATTTCCGTGTCCAATTCACGCGGCAATTTTTCCGCTGCCGCTTTTACCGCATCGCTAAAATCCGTTGGAACATCATATAATTTGTAGATAGCCTGCATACCCAAATCCGGGTTATCTGGTTCGCCCAAAACCTCCAGCACTTCCGCCAAAATAGGCACCGTGTCGGGCGGGGTCAAAATTTTGGCCACCACCAGCATGCCTTGCGGAGCCCCATGCAGACAACGCGGCGAAACCGTCGCCGTACCGGCTACAGGACCGGCAATAATCTGCAGTTCACAACCAATCGCGGCAGGGCGCAATATGCCGACCACTTTCGTAGTTTCACTTTTATCAACATTACGTACAGTTTCCATGAAAATCATTCACCTCCCCGATGTTATGTCATTTTAAGTTAAAAATTTAACGTGTCACCGATGATCCGCTCTCAATCTGAGACGCGCCCGGGGCGCACAAGTAATAGGTATCACGATCAAAGCTTTAGCCAGAACTCGAAAACTTTCAACTTGTCGCCGCAACAAAAAAATCACCGCATTCGTCTGCAGTGATTGATTATAAAGTCGATAAATATGGAAACATAGCATACATTTTGCCTGCCCTCGTGCTCTAGAGGCCTCGTACACTCGTACAATCGTAAACTCGAAACTCGTACTACAAGCCGCACCGTCGGTTGTCGCTTGTCTGCTATTCTACCGTTATAGCACTTGCACCGGCGCATCTGCATTCACTAGTCACCTTATTTGTGCGCTAACCGAGCACCGAACCAGCGTTTCTCATGCACAGGCCTGCATTACAGAATAAGAAATCTACGCACAGCCAGTCTCAACTGCTATCGAATTCCGCCTGCTTCTGACCTAATAGTCCAACCTTTGTTGAGCTGAACCTCAATCGTGTTTTCAGCCTATTAGCCTTACACCTGCCAAGTTATTGATCCGCCCACGTTCTAGGCATCTTTCTGGCCTGCGTGGCACCAACGGGACTGCCATTTTCCCGGTTAAATTTATGCTGGTGAAACCACCGTCTACCGGTTTCCAACCTACTTCCTTTGCGCGGCTGCCCAGTAGCCTAAACAGATCAAACCATACCATTATCAGCAATCACAAACGCCGGCAGATGCGAAAACCGAACCGGAAACGCACGTTATTTGCTGGTCAAGAGGAACAGCACCACCGTTAAGACCGCGAAAATAATTGCCAAGGTAGTGGTTAATTTTTTCAACAGATTATCGACGCTACGACCCTTGTGACTGCCGAAGAAAGTGTCCGCGCCGCCGGCAATCGAGCCTAAACCTTGCGCATTGCCTTCCTGCGAAATAACCAAACCAATCAATGCAATACAGATAATAACATCAATAACTCCCAGAACCACTGCTAATGTATTCATAAACATCTCCTACAATCGTACTTATCAATCTATGCTGACGATTATTCCATCGTACCATAAGCTAAACTTTATGACAAGATAAACTACTTTCCAAGGCACGCCAATTTACAACAATTTTGATAGTATGATAGTTAATACTTAGCCAAAACTTGTATCCCCCGCACATAAAAGCAAAAATTCTTAATTTTTTACCCACACGCCACTTAGCCCGCCGAAACTTCACCACAATAGCAAGCAAGAAAATATATTTATCCTTGGCTAACTTCATTTTTCCCTGCTTTTTCTAGCAAAACAGCCCGTGTGTTATATAGAGCTAACTTTACTTTTCAATATGTTTTGACTTATCCTGACATCAGGAAATAATTTTCACACAAAAAGGAGAAACTGTTATGGCTATTTTTTCTGTACCCAAACAAATCGTTCATGGCAAAGACGCCTTGGAACATTTATCTACATTAGAAGGCAAGCGCGCCGTTCTAGTTACCGGCGGAAGCTCGATGAAACGCTTCGGCTTTCTGGATCAGGCCAAAGCTCAACTCGAAAAAGCTGGCATGGAAGTTGCTATAATTGACGGTGTTGAACCCAATCCTTCGATCAAAACCTGTAAAGAAGGTGGCGCTCGCATGGCTGAGTTCAAACCGGACTGGATCATTGCTATCGGCGGCGGCTCCTCACTTGACGCAGCCAAAGTCATGTGGGTGTATTACGAATATCCCGATTACGATTTCATGAAACTCGTCAATTTTGAATTCCCACAATTGCGTACCAAAGCTAAATTAGCCTGCATCCCTTCAACTTCCGGAACCGCTTCGGAAATTACCGCTTTCACAGTTATTACGGATACAGAAAATCACATTAAGTATCCTATTGTTTCCCCTCAGATCGTCCCTGATGTGGCGATTTTGGATCCCAAGCTGCCGGCCACCATGCCGCCGAAAATCACCGCTGCCACTGGTATGGACGTTCTCACCCACGCCATCGAAGCCTATGTTTCGACCGCAGCTGATGAATATACCGACGCTCTCGCTTTAAAAGCTATCCAATTAGTTATAGAGTATCTGCCGACCGCTTACCGTGAAGGTGACAACATGGAAGCCCGTGAAAAAATGCATGACGCATCTACCATCGCAGGTATGGCTTTCTCCAACTGTTCACTCGGTATCGTACACTCCTTGGCTCACAAAATCGGTGGTGAGTTTGGGGTTACCCACGGAGAAGCCAACGCCATTCTGTTACCTTATATAATTGACTACAACCGTCGTGGAACCGAAAAATACACTCGCTTAGAAGGTATTTTAGGTATCAAAGACATCGCCGAATTGGTTCGCCATCTGAACCTGCAAGTAGGAATCACTTCTACTTTCCAAGCCGGCCGTAACACCGTTATCGAAGAAGCAGATTTCAACCGAGTTCTGGATCGCATGAGCGAAAACGCTTTCAACGATGCTTGCACACTCACCAACCCGCGCAAGACCTCACCGGCTGACGTCAAGAAGATCTACACCGCCGCTTACTACGGCACCAAAGTCGACTTCTAAATCTAACACTTGGCCATAAAATCAGGGAACGACCTCGCCGAATCCGGCTGAGCTTGTACCTCATAAAATCACTGAAAAACGACTCGGACGTCTTTGCCCGAGTCGTTTTCTTATGCACCATAAACCGGCGTCACCATGCCAATCATCGCTCGCTTGCGGCTCACATACAACTAAAGTTTTCAGCCTTGATATCGGCCACTGTCATAGCTATAGCTTGGTGCCTGCTCAAACCGCCGCGGCGTAAATTTTCCGCTCTTTCCAGCCAGCAACCGAAACGCGGCCCCGGCTCAAGTCCCTCCGCCACCAGGTCACGCCCCTGTATTGGGGGGATTTTTTGTAAAGTCTCAAATATCGTATAGCTTGCCCACCAAACAGCCTGCTGCCTTCGGGCTTCGCTTCGATTCGTCAACAAATCAAGCGTTTTCGCCAAAAGCAAAAGATCACGAGGCACGGCAGCCTTAAACCAGCAGCGGTTAATTTCCGCCAGTTTCGGGCAGTAAGTTGTCAAGCCCCAACCTTCGTCCGGCTGTTCAGGCAAGTCAGCTGCCGTAGATCGTAAAAACGCTGCCAAGTTAGCATCATTTTTATCAAAAACGTTCTTTAAATGATAGAATTCCGTGAGCTGAGTCAAAACATATTTTTGTATATTTTTTGCGATCCCCAGTCGCTCCAGCAATTTTGCTGCCGCTGCTAGCCCAAAGTTCCCCTCTTCCCCCAGCTCGCTTCCCAAAACTGCCAGCATAAATCCATACTGCACCGAGCTCTCCTCCCGGAACCGCGCCCCCCGATCCAGCACCGCGACCAGTTGCCGCATAGATTTCACTGCCGCCACTTCACCGAACCAAGGGCGCAGCTGCTCGACTGCGGCCAAAAAAGTGAAAAAATTCCCCGGTTTTCCACCTTGCACCAAAGCCTTATGCAACTCCGCCGCCACCCGTTCCCGTGGCAAGGTGACCAAAGACATTTTCCGGCATATATCGACTAATTCATCTGTCGCCCGACAATCAAAACGCGCCGCAAACTGGGCAGCCCGAAAGACACGCAAAGGATCTTCCCCGAATCTACCAGCCTCCACAAAGTGCAACCGCCCACGTGCCAAATCATCCCGACCGCCATAAGGATCGAAAATTTCGCCCGTCAACGGATCCTCCATGATCGCATTAAAAGTGAAATCTCGCCGCGCGGCTGCCAGTCGGCAACCCAATTCCGGCTTAACCGCCACCGCAAAATCACGATGCCCTGCCCCGACGAGCCTCTCCTCTCGCGGTAAAGCCACATCAATATTCGTACCGCTAAGAGTATAGATCCCGAAAGCTTTGCCCACCGTGTCAATTCGTCCGAGCTTAGCCAAAACCGCCTGCAGTTCGGCTTCACCAAGGCCATGCACTTCAACATCGTAGTCTTTCGGTTTTAACCCCAAAAGTTTGTCCCGGACGCAGCCACCGACTGCCCAAGCCCGCCCGCCGGCTGCTCGCACCGCCTCCGCCAAACGCTGTACCATGACTTCATCCGTCGCGCCAACTGCCGACACATCCGTCGCGCCAACCGCCGACACACCCGCCGCGCCGACTGCCGAAACAGCCACAGCCACCGGAACATCTGTAGCTGCCACTCGCCCGATTACAATCGAATTTTCAGATTTATTTCTATTCATATTAGGAATTATACACATAACTCCGCAACAATGCCGCCCAAAAAATGTTATAATTTGTACAAATAGGTAAAAACAGATCCTAAAGGAACAATTATGACTCAACATAATCTACAACCAGCTTTTACTTCACCGCTGCTACCAACTTGGCCGAATGAAAATTTCGCCGCCGTTATGGAGAACCGCATTCGCCCCTATTTAGCGCGAGAAAGAATGTCGGACTTTGTCGCTTCCGGAGCTCGCCGAATTTATTACGAATCTTATCACGGATCTTTACCATCGTCTCACGCCATCATCATCGTCCACGGTTTCTGCGGTTTCACACGTAAATATGAAGAAATGATCTATCTATACCGACGAGCCGGCTACGATGTTTACATTGCCGATAACTACGGCCACGGCTTTTCTACGCGCGGAGTGAATGATCCGTCTTTAGTTGACGTTGCCGACTACCGCACCTATGTTGACGATTTGCACGCCCTAATAGCGGCTGCCGTTTTGCCGCTCAACTACAAAGAAATCATTCTTTTCGGCCATTCCATGGGCGGAGCGATAGTCAGCCTGTTTTTGTTGCGCTATCCCTACCTATGCCGAACGGCCATTTTGTCTTCTCCGATGCTGGGCATCAATTCCGGCTTTTGTCCCGCTTGGCTGTTGGAACTCATTTGCCGCCTAAAAGTCGCCTGTGGAGCAAAACCTGACTATATCAAAGGCCAGCATCCATTCCCCGAGCAACCCGACTTTGACGGCAGCAGCTGTTCATCAAAACCACACTATGATCACATTTTTGCTTGGCGACAGACTGAGCCGAAATACCGCACCCACGGTGCCAGTTGGCAATGGATGGGCGCGTCCCTTAAAGCAATACGCCAAATACAACGGCATGCCGCCGACATTTCCGCCCGCATTTTGCTTTTGCAGGCCGGTGAAGATAAGCTGGTCCCGGCGGCGGCGCAAATCAAATTTGCCTCCAAAGCGCCAAATGTAAAGCTTAAACTGATTGCCCATAGCCGCCACGAAATTTACAACGCCTGTTTACCGGAACGCTGTGAATACTATCAGGCAATAGCCAAATTTTTGGCTCAAACTTCCGGAGAAGATCGTACATCAACCGGTGAAGCTGAAACACGAGAATCCGGCAACTAAGGCCACTGATTCCAGTACTGAAACACGCCCAGCTAGCACTTAGCCGAAACTTAAACAAACACCCTGAACAAACTCAATCGGAGGAAAAGAAAATGAAACTGACCCAAGAAGAAAAAGCCTGGATTTTAGTTGACTGCGGCAACTCCGCCTATTCCATGGCCATTACAACTGCTCTGTTGCCGGTGATTTTCGGCATGTTCAAGAATGTCAACAGCAGTATGGATCTCGGCTATTTCAACTCGCTAGCCTGCATTCTGGTTGCCCTACTAAGTCCTATTCTCGGGACGATCGCCGATTACAAAAATCAAAAAAAGAAATTCTACGTATTTTTTACATTGCTCGGTGTTTTGACAACCGCCGGCCTCGCCTTCGTCAGCCCCGCTTCCGGCAACTGGCAATTGCTAGTTTTATTGTTCATCATCTCAGCCATCGGCTACGCCGGAGCCAACATTTTTTACGACGCATTTTTGGTCGACGTCACCCCGGATTCACGCATGGATAAAATATCCTCCTACGGCTTTGCTTATGGTTACATCGCCAGCGTCATTCCTTTCGGCATCAGTTTGGCGGTAATCGCAGCTATCGGCATGAGCAAACCGCTCGGTTATCAGATCGGTTTTCTAATCACGGCCATATGGTGGGGTGTGCTTACTTTGCCTATGATGTACCGCGTCAAACAAAAGCACTACATTGAGCCGGAGCCACAGCCGATTTTGAACAGCTTTCGCCGCCTATTTGCCGCTTTCAAAGACATAAAAAAGCACAAAACAGCATTTATCTTCCTCATCGCTTATTTTTTCTATATTGACGGCGTCGATACCATCGTCAAAATGGTCGTTCCTTATGCCACATCCATTATCGGGGAAAATGTCCTCAGCAAAATGACCTTGCTCGGAATCTTGCTGATCATCCAAATCATCGCCTTCCCCTGCGCCATCATCTACGGACGTCTCGCCGAACGGTTTTCAACCCGGTTCATGATCGGGGTCGGCATCGCCACCTATCTCATCGCCTGCGTAGCCGCGTATTTCGTCTCGGCAGTTTGGCATATTTTCGTGCTCGGTGCCTTGATCGCCTCGGCCCAGGGCGGCATCCAAGCCTTGAGCCGTTCATATTTCGCTCGGATCATCCCGAAAGAAAACTCCAACGAATTTTTCGGTTTCTACAACATTTTCGGCAAATTCTCCGCCATCATCGGGCCGGCGATTATGGCCGCCACAACCACGGTGACAGGAAATCCGCGGCTGAGTATCTTTGGCATAATTCCGCTTTTCCTGATCGGCTTGGCTATTTTTGTCCTGTTACCGCAGCCAAAGTCACCCGAGCAGGCGGAAGCACAACTAGATGGCTGATAAAATAGCCGGAAGCGTAAGTAGCCGCCATAAAAACGAAGAATTGTGAACAAATTTTTATAATTATTCCCAAACGCATTGCAAATGCGCCGAGAAGATGATATATTGTGAATATCAAGGGGGGGAACCCCTGAAATTCTAGGAGGAATAATTATGAACAAAGGATTAAAAGTATTGTCAGCCGTATTGACAATGTCCATGGTTCTTGCTTCCGGCGTTTTCGCTGTTGATGCAAATCCAGAATGGACTAAGGATGAGCTCGATCTCCTGAAGAAGGGCGGCTACGGTTTTGCTCTGTCGACCGAAACCAAAGAAGTCAAGAAGGAAGTTCTCTACAAAGAACTCGTTGACGACGATTTCAAAGCCTCACTCAAAGAATATGACAAGGCCCTGGAGGCTGTTGGAAAAGACGCCAAAACCATCCAAGCCTTGGGCGATGCACGTTGCCAAGCTCAGTTCGATCTCGATTCCGCCAACAACCAAATTCTGGCAACTCGTAAGTTCATGGACTTGGCTCAAGGAATTGAACATGTTTCTAAATATGATACGCACCGCTTCCCTTCCAAGGACGGCAAATACGAAAAGCCTGAAATTAGTGAAGTTTATAAAGTGCCGGAAGGTAATTATTTTGCTGCCGACGCCAAGAAACTCAATGATTTGATTAAAGAAAACAAAAAATTTACTAAAATGACTGCTGAAGAGTTAAATCAAGCTCAGTCCTTCTTGGGTGTTCAAGGCGAAAAAAATGGTGATCTTGCTAAAGCAAATTACGAAGAATTGCAAAAAGCGGTTAAGAAGTACGATGCTAAATACTTCGCTTTAGTTGCCAAAGTTGAAGAAGCTTATGGAGGAGAAAATTCTCTCAGAACTTCTGATACTACCGTTTCTGGACTCACCACTAAGGCTAAAGTAGCTACCGCTAAGATCAACCTGATCAACGATTTGGCTGAAAAGTACAAAGTAACCCTGCGTGCTTGCTCCTTAGCCGACTACACCGCTAAAGCATCCGGCAAAGCCGCTGCTAAGAAAGATGCTGCTAAGAAAGACGATGTCCCGAACACCGCTTCTTACTTCACCATCTATGTACCGACCTGTGAATTTGCTGCTCCTGCTGTAAAATACTACGGTGCTGCTCAAGTTTACGAAAAAGCTCTTCGTCGTCCTTTGGTTTGCAAGAAAGTTGAAACCAAGACAGTTGAAGTTCCGAGATTCACCTTTGATGAACTCACCGCTTACGACGTAGCTTGCTGCTGCTGCAAATAAGAGTTTCCACTCTTATTAACGCTTACAGCGACATACGAAAGCCGACTCCCATGAAAATGGGAATCGGCTTTTTCTTATTCCGGTAAATGTAACAAAATGTAACAGCTGCTGACTATTACCCCGCTCGATAACCGAAGGCACTTACCGAATTCTGACCTGCGCCTCAGGTGCTAAATACATTTTATCGCTCGGCTGCAAATGATAGTACTTTTGGAAAGCCGGCAAAAGCCAAAATCACCCGAGCAGGCGGAAGCACACCTAGATAGAAGATGAAATAGCCTGAAGCGTAAGTAGGTATCACAAAAATGAAAAAATGCGAATATATTTTTATAATTATCCTAAAACTAATTGCAAGTGTGCCAAAAAGATGATATATTGTGAACATCAAAGGGGGAAACCCCTGAAATTCTAGGAGGAATAATTATGAACAAAGGATTAAAAGTATTGTCAGCCGTGTTGACAATGTCCATGGTTCTTGCTTCCGGCGTTTTCGCTGCCAACGATGACTGGAGCAAGGATGAGCTCGATCTCCTGAAGGACTACGGTTTTGCTCTGCCGACCGAAACCAAAGAAGTCAAGAAGGATGTTATCTACAAAGAACTCGTTGACGACGATTTCAAAGCCTCGCTCAAAGAGTACGACAAGGCTTTAAATGCTGTTACTAGTGATGCCAAAACCATTCAAGCATTAGGCGATGCACGTTGCCGAGCACAATTCGATCTCGATTCCGCCAACAATGAAATTCTGGCTACGCCGAAATTGCGTGAACTGGCCGAGGGGATAAAAATTCCGGGAAAAAACTTTTCTTATTATCTACTTAGTAAAGATGGCAAAAGTATAACATCTGGTGCTTTTCTTGTAGAAGGGAAAAAACTTTTAAAGGCGGATTACGAAAAGCTCAAAAATCTGATCGATCAGAATGAAAAAATTCTAGAAGGCAAGCCGGGAGATAATGAAATCGCCGAATGGCTAACAAAAAAATCATCCGTCAAATTCGGCGACCTGGGAGTAGAATTGCAAGGCGAGATCAGAGCAGATCAACTTAAAGCCAACGGGAAAGAAATTGTTGCATTACAAACCAAACTTAACAGTAAAGCATATGCTGGTGTTCTTGAGAAGCTGGCTCTCTATACCGAAAGAAGCTCAGCTGATGGTGTTGTCTCCAAACTCACCACCAAAGCTAAAATAGCTGCCGCCAAGATCAACCTGATCAACGACTTGGCTGAAAAGTACAAAGTAACCCTGCGTGCTTGCTCCTTATGCGACAACACCGCTAAAGTACCTGGCAAAGCCGCTGCTAAGAAAGATGCTGCTAAGAAAGACGATGTCCCGAACACCGCTTCTTACTTCACCATCTATGTACCGACCTGTGAATTTGCTGCTCCTGCTGTAAAATACTACGGTGCTGCTCAAGTTTACGAAAAAGCTCTTCGTCGTCCTTTGGTTTGCAAGAAAGTTGAAACCAAGACTGTTGAAGTTCCGAGATTCACCTTTGATGAAATCACCGCTTACGACGTAGCTTGCTGCTGCTGCAAATAAGAGTTTTCACTCTTATTAACGCTTACAGCGACATACGAAAGCCGACTCCCATGAAAATGGGAATCGGCTTTTTCTTATTCCGGTAAGTGTAACGCTGCTGACTATTACCCCGCTCGATAACCGAAGGCACTTACCAAATCCTGACCTGCGCCTCAGGTGCTAAATACATTTTATCGCTCGGTTGCAAATGATAGTACTTTTGGAAAGCCGGCAAATTTTTCAACTGGACATTACCGCGCAGTTCGCAAGGTGCATGAACGTCGATACTTAAAAGCAATTTGGCATAGGCAAGCGAAGACTTGTGCCGCCAGCCGCGAGCCCAGCTGCTGAAGAAATCAGCCAAATGCTCCGGGTCCTCCGTCATGCAAACCTGATACGCACAGCTCAACCCACCGGCATCGGCAATATTTTCCGAAACCGTCAACTTACCATTGCAAGTGCCGGCCTCCGTGCTCTCACTGTCAAACAGCTTAATCATCGCCTCAGTTTTGGCCCGGAAAGCCGTGTAGTCATTCGGCTGCCACCAGTCATTGAGGTTACCCTTTTCATCGAACTGCGCCCCGTTATTATCAAAAGCGTGCGAAATTTCATGCGCCATTACCGCCCCAATCGCGCCATAATTTGCCGCCTTAGTTGCGGCCAAATCATAGAACGGCGGTTGCAAAATAGCGGCCGGGAAAACAATACAATTAGCTGAAGGACTATAATAAGCATTAACCATATCCGCCGGCATGTGCCACAGATCACGATCAACCGGCCGGGCAAACTCCTCAAGCCCGTAAAGATAAGATATCCGATTAAGGTGCTGCAAAGTCACAAACAATGACGGGCAAGCTTGATCAACCTCAACTTCCAAACGATCATACAACGGCGCAAGCTTATCCGGGTAGCCGACATGCATTTGCAAGTTTTCTAATTTCACCACGGCCTTGTCTCGGGTAGACTCACTCAACCAATCGTTTTGCCGCAAAACCACCGCGTAGTTGGCAATCATTTTTTTTAGCATCGCCAAAACATCAGCTTTCGCCGCCGCCCCAAAATTACGCTGCGCATAATCAAGACCTACCGGACCGGAAAAGTAAGAATGTGCCAAATCATAGGAATATTTTTCAAATGACCGTGCGGCCTTGACCCCAGACAATGCCCGGCTGTAAGCCCCGCCCAAAATGCGAAGATCATCCGTCAACGCGGCTGCCGCGCCCAAAGCTATACGCACCGTTGCCCAGGCTTTAAATGCGGCAAAGTTTTCCGCAGCAAAGATGGCACCGACATTTTCGGTAAAGCGTGGCTCCGTGTCGCTGAGCAAAGTTTCCGAGGTAATGCCATATATTTCTTGCAGCCGTGTCGCAAACGCCCGACAACTTTCCGGTAGTTTTGCCGCATATTCCGCCAACGTCAGCGGATTATACGAATTAACATACTCCGCACTTTCTTCACCCGATTTGGTTGTCGGTGCATAAACCCGATCGAAAGCAATCGTGCCGTCAAGCAATTCCGCAACTTTGCTTTCTTCCAGCCCCAAAGCCTTGAGATAAGCTCCGCTACAGTCGCGGTAAGTTTTTAGCAACTGCTCACCTTGCGGATGATCCGGCTGATAATAAGTACTGTCCGGCAATATCGTTGCGGCCGGCCCGATATAAATCATGTTACAGTCTGAATTTTTCATGTCCGGCGAGACATCCACACTCAAAGGAAAGGGTAAACCGTCTTCTCGGTAAGCCTTAAAGTCGGCCAAAACCTCATCCCAACCGGCGTAACGATCAAGCTTTTTTAAATGCTTCATTAAAGCCGGGACCTCATTCTTAGCTCTCGCTTTTTCATTACGAATCAAAGCCAACAATCTTACATAATTGGCCAAGTGCGGCTTGTCCGCTACCTGTGCCGGGTCAGCCAGCCATTCCGCGGCCTGTGCCAAATTTCTGGCCTCTACTTGGTCATGTAGTTCTACGAAGTTGTTGATGCCCGGACGATCATTCGGTATTTCAGCAGTGTCCAACCAAGTTTGGTTAATATAGCGATAAAAATCATCTTCTAAACGCATTTTTTACCTCCAATGTATTAGTTTTTATTGTAAATGATAATGTATTAGTTTTATTGTAAATGATAAGGCTGAACAAAAACAGCTCAGCGGGCAAAAATTTTCCTTGTATAAAACAATACGGCAACTGACAATTTGCCAATCACCGTACCGCATCTTCTGGTGGGTAGTAATGGACTCGAACCATCGACCCCTTGCGTGTGAAGCAAGTACTCTAACCAGCTGAGCTAACCACCCGACTTTTTTCATTGTAGCACATTTGCTCTGGTTTAGGAATAGCTTTGCGCCAAATCCAATCATCTGCCACAACTTGAGCCTGAGCAAGAGGCGGAAGTGTAGTTGAATCCGGAGTCGGATACGGAAGCATCCGGTATGAAACAGCGGAAAATCGACCCCTTTGGTACATTGTCCACAATAGTGATAGATCCACCCAATCGTTTCACCGCCGCCTCAACAATCGCCAAGCCTATGCCGCTCCCCCCGGTAGCTCGATTACGCGAGCCCTCCACCCGATAAAACATGCCGAAAACCGCTGACTTTTCCGCGTCTGGAATCCCGATCCCATTATCGCGCACCTCAATATTCACCCCGTCCGGTGATGACGTCCTGCCGGCTGAGATTTCGCAAAAACCCCCGCGTGGAGTGTATTTAATCGCGTTATCGACCAAATTGGCTATGATTCTGGCCAAAGCCACCTCGTCAGTACAAATGTTCAATTCTGAACCGGAAGTTGCCCCCGAAGTTTTCAACTCCACCCCTTTCGCGTCAGCCTGCTCACCTCGGTCAACGATAATTTCATCAATCAGAGCATTGACATCAATCAAAGTCTTAGGATGCGTTTCTTCCCGGGTCAACAGCAAAATATCCTCAACCAGTTTATGTAAGCGGATCAGATTACGTCGCAAAATCTCCAGCAATTCGTCCTCGGTTCCCGGAGCTGCCAAAGCTGCCGGGGCCATTGGGGCTGCCGAGTCTGTCGAAACCACTGCGCTTGCCGAGTCCTTCGCAGCGAAAGGATCCGCTGATGCCGCCCGCCGCTTCCTATAGACATCAAGTTTCATCAACAATACAGCCAAAGGCGTGCGAAGTTCATGCGCCACATTGCTGCTGAAACGCTTCTGCTTTTCGTAATCCGCGTATATTTTGTCCAATGCAGATTGAAAACCGGCAGAAAGCTCACGCAACTCATAGCTACCACAAGTCAAAACAAAGTCATCGTGCATCGCGGCGATATTGTTGATATCCACCTGCTCAATTTTACGCGTCAAAACTTTCAGCGGCCGCAAGACCAGGACAATAACCGCCATAAATACCCCACCACCAACGGTAAGTGTTCCAGCCAACACATAGCCGACAAAAAGGCGATATTCAGCCATCGTATTGATCTGCGCTTCCCCAATTATGACCATACTGCTGCCGTCACCACCATTAAACGGCAAATTCACCGCACCCTCACTGATTTTCCGCTCAATTTCTTCATGCATCAAAGCCTGCTTGTACTCAATTAAAGAAATAGCCGTTATTACCATGATGCCAAAAATCAGCAAAGCCGCCGTCAAAAGTTTTACCATAATCGAGCAATTTCGCAACCGCAATAATAGCAGCCGTGGTAGTCGCAACCACGGCCTTTTACGCTCTTTTGCCCCATAACCGTCTTTCATCTTGCCACAACCCCACTCACTCAGTGCCGTCCGCCTCAATTATATAACCGCGCCCAATTTCATTAGTAATGACCACCCTACCGGTTGCCGCCTTCAGCTTCTTGCGCAAAGCCGAAACATGGACTCGCACCGTGTTGCTGAATTCATTCATCCCATCTTCCCACACATGCTCCAACAATTCTTCCTGCGAAACATGACGGCCACGATTCAGCAAAAGATATTCGAGAATACTTAACTCCTTGGATGTCAGCCGCAACTCACCACCGGCACAGCTTACCGCCTTCGTTTTCAAATTAAACGAAAAACCCTGACAAGTTATCAGCAAATCCTCCTGCACCTGCCGCCGCCGCAGCAAAGACCGGATCCGCGCCTCCAGTTCGACAAAATGAAACGGTTTGACCAGATAGTCATTGGCCCCGGTATCCAAGCCGCGCACCAAGTCATCAATATCTGTGCGAGCCGTCAAGATAATCACCCGAATTTCCTTATTTACAGCACGCAGACGCTCCAACAAAGTGAAACCGTCCAAATAGGGCAGATTTATGTCCAAAACAACCAAATCATAGTTGCCTGCCGCAAGCATATCTTCACCCGCCGCGCCATCTGCCGCAGTATCCACCGCATAACCGGAAAGCCGCAGCCCTTCAGCAATACTTTCGCGCAAATCCTGCTCGTCCTCAACAACCAACAGTTTCATCCGTCATTTCCCCGTTACCTCATTTACCGCCGGAGCCGCCGGCAAGCTTATGCCTTTTTCCTGCGCCAAAATATCCTGCACCCGCCAACCGAAGCCGTTGGAAATGGCCCCTGTCGGGCAAACTTTAACACATTGCGCACAACGGATACACTCCAAAGCGTTACAGTTTTGTACTGGATTGCACTGCATCTTGCAAACCCGAGCGCAGGCTCCGCAGTTAATACATTTCGCCTCGTCAAGTCTATATTTAAATATAGAAATAGGGTTAAAGAACGAATACATTGCGCCCAGCGGACAGACATATTTGCAAAACGGTCGATAAATCAGCACCGAACCGATAATCGTCAGTACAAGAATAACATTTTTCCAGGCATAGAGGAAACCTATCGCGCCCCGCATGGATTTGTTCAACAACACCAAGGGCAAACCGCCTTCGAGCGTGCCTACCGGACAGATAAGCTTACAAAACCACGGCGCACCTTGACCAACTATATCCACCAACACCAACGGCAAAATCATCACAAAAACAACCAAGAAAACATATTTTAATTTGCGTAAGAACTTATCACCGCGAAAAGTTTTGATTTTTTTGATGCGTTTGGGCAAAGGAATTTTATGCAGTAGATCCTGAATCAGGCCAAACGGGCAAAGCCACCCACAAACAAATCGCCCCAAAATTGCTCCCACAAAAAACATGAAACCAATAAGATAGTAAGCAAATTTAAAATCGTAATGCCCGATCACCGCTTGCAGCGACCCGATGGGACAAGCCCCTCTGGCCCCGGGACAAGAATAACAATTCATCCCCGGGACACAGAGTTTTTTAAGATTGCCGGTGTAAATTTTGCCGGATACAAAACCCGTAACATAACTGTTCGTCAGGGCCGCCCACAAAATCTGCATCCGATGCCGCGGCCATTCACTCAATTTTTTGTTTTTCCTAGCCAATTCCTATACACTCCATACACACACGGACCGCCTTGGCAAGCACAATTTCCACTTCGCCGCGATATATCCCAAAGCCCATGAATATCAGCCCCAGTACGACAAACGCCACGCCCAAGTACCTCGCTTGACCTATATGACCGATAATTCGCCTCATAATTCGGCCCTTTATGCCGCCCATCATTCGCCTCATGCGTACTGCCCTGGCTTTACACCGTTCCATCTCCCAAGCTGCCATGATTATTTTTTACCTTTAACTTTTGCCAGAGCAGCCTCAATATATTTTTTCCAATCGCCGTAACTATGTGCCCCGCTAATCGGATCCCCGACTACATTGCCATTACGGTCAACCAACAAAGTTTCCGGATAAGAAGTTACGCCCTTGACATAGCCGGCAAACAGCGCGGCATCAGGTTGCAGCAACGGGAAAGAAACCTTCGCCTTCTCCCGAATTTTTTTCGCCAACGCCAAAGCCTTCTCGTCCACCGTAACCTTGCCATCGTTGGCCACACCCTGTACCGTATCCGTTACCAAACCGATAACATTGACCCCTTTACCCTTCATATCTTGATAAAGCTTTTCAAGTTCCGGCAATTCACCGACACAAGCCGTACACCAAGTGGCAAAAACATTTACCAAAGTCAAATCATATTTGCCGAATTCCGCCGCCGTAAATTTTTCGCCATCCAACGTTTTAACGTTCAACTGACTGATCGCATTTTTATCTCCAGCCTGCAAATCAGCCGGATCAACAAACGCGGAGCCAAATTTTTGCGGCATCGGCATCATTTTTTCAATACCTATCGTAGTTTTTTCAAATTCACCGGTTACATCGGCCGGTGCTTTAGAATTCAACACCAAATAATATTTATATTTACCGTCTTCAGTTTTGCCGATTTCCTTAATTTTGTCGCCCTTAGCCACCGCTTTTACATCCGCTTCTTTCATCGAAGCCGCGGCAAATCCGATGCTGCCGATACGTTCCAGTCCGTCCGCCCATTTATCATAGCTGTCGCCGGACAACTCAATCTCTGCATCTTTCTGCTCAGCGGTCATATTGCTCAAGGTCAAAAACGCATATTCCAAATCACCATTTTTGTCCGCTTTTTCGCGCGGCATCAGGGCGACCTTCTTCTGCTCAATCAATTTGTTTATTTTTTCGGGGAAACTCAGTTTCAGCCCGGCGTAAGGGAATTTATACTCAGCCAATTGCGGCATAAGATGCTCCGCCGGTTTAATTTTTTGCGAACCGCCGGCTCCCGGCTGCACGATCTTGGCACTTCCATCGCCGGATTTTTCAATAAGCGTGCTGTCCGCCGCCATAGCCTGATCAACACTTTTTCCGGCTTGCATGCCCTTATCTGACTTGTTAGCGTCCTCGCTTCCAGCTGTGCCGCAGCCAACCGAACTCACGGCCAGGCATCCTGCCAAAACCAGCACCAAAGATTTGTTTAGTTTACCGTTGAATAGTTTCATAAGCCTTCTCCTAACATGATTAATCGTTCATGCTCATAGCTTACCAAAAGCAATATAAAATCCGTGTTAAGAAAAAAGCCCCCCAAAAAAACGCGAATGGACTACAGTCTATCGCGTTAAATTCCTAGCAGCATCGAAAAAATCCCTATAATATGAATTTTCTTTATATAAAGTCAAGTGATCTCCATTGGCATATATGCTTCTATCCTTCAAAACTATAACCTCATCTGAAAAAAGGCAAGATGTTAACCTATGCGACACTATTATGATAGTCCTGCCCGCTCTAAGCTGCTTTATTGCATCATATAATTCTCTTTCACTGTCTATATCTAAAGAAGAAATCGGTTCATCTAATATGACCAAACTACGGTCAAAGTACAATAATCTTATGAAGATCATCTTTTTTATTTCTCCACCGGATAACTCCCTACCGCTATTTCCGTAATCATTTCCAACCTTAATCCCGCTTATATCTTTTTGATCGATTAAAAATCTAAGATCATTAGCCAACTTGTTTACATTATTTTTGCTATATGCAGTATGCAAAGCAATATTTTCACCAATAGTGAAGGAAAACACTTCATTGTTTGACAGATTGTATGAAATATAATTGTCTTTTAGCGTGCTATTTACGCTTATCATTTCCTTATTTTCGCTTTTAATTAAATTCAAAATTAATTTCACAAGGGTTGATTTCCCCTGCCCATTTTCTCCTACAATTGAATAGATTTTATTTTTTGAGAAAGTAAAATTTATATTTTCCAGTATGGGAAAATTCTTGCCATAAGAAAAGTTTAAATTGTTTAATTTGAGGACTTCATTTTCATCCATATTTTCTCTTTTATGAGATAGTTCATCAGGCTTTTTACTTAAAAACTTGAAAAAATCAGCTAATCTTTTAGAGTTATCATCAAGCTCATAAGTAAGACTTGATAAATTTTCAAGCGATAAAAATAAGTTTGATACCATAAAAATTACGCCTAAATTCAGAATGCTTTTTTGGTGTATATATATAATTAGAAATGCAATTATGCCCAAAGCGACTAGAAAATACGCTTGAAATTTTATGCTTAATTTTTTTTGCTGATATTTTTCTAAGTTTTTTATAGTTGGGCTTAGGAACTCACTATATTTTTTCTCAATAAATTCATCTGAATTATTATTCCTAACACTTTTCATTTTGGGAAATTCACTAGATAACAAAGAAAAATAAAAGTCACCAAGCCGATTCCCATGTGTCATAACTTTTTGATATGAAAGATTATCTTCATCTATCTTTTTCAATTTAATATTCAATTTATTTTTCATTACAAGTTGTATGCACGCGAATATAGACACAATTAACATTAAGCCCTTGTCCAATGAAAAATATAAATACACCGTTGAAATCAAAAATACAAAAAACATTTCAAATAGCTCTTCCAAGTTTTTATGTAAAAATATAATTGGCCCTCCATTATATTGTTGGTAATCCTCTAGCAGCTGAGATAAGGTCAACAATTCACCATCACGTGCAAGGTCCTTTGATAATTCTAACCTTTTATTTGACAGCACATTATTATATTTATTTCTCAAATAGTTAGTATCTGTTTTCCTGAAAACTGTGAATATATTTACCAGTGTAGTTAGCAGGCAAAACACTACAAACAGAATTATAACGCTTTGCTTTGTTATTGGATTTTTGCTAAGCATAAATAAAATTATAAATATGAACCAATTTTTTATAACTTTTAGAACAGATAAAATTGCTAAATTTCTTAAAAATTTCCAGTCTAAAGTTTTTATATACCTTATTGCCTTGAAATTAATTTGCAAAAGTTTTTTCCTGGTTTCTATATAATTCATAATACTTGCCTTTCAAATCCATTAGGCTTTTAAAGCTGCCTCTCTCAACAATTTTTCCATTTTCCATAAATACAATTTCATCAAACATTTTGATGTTGCTGGCTTTGTGACTTATAAAAATACCCATTGACTCTTCACCAATATTTTTATACTTGGTAAACAACTCAAGCTCTCTAAAAGGATCTAAATTACTCGAAGGCTCGTCCCAAATAATCATTTTGGTATTTTTATAGATAGACCTGGCTAAATATAGCAGCTGGCTTTCACCCATAGAAAGATCTTTCGCTCCTTCTATATAAAATGAATTTAACGGAGTTTGATTTTCCAAATTGTTTTTCTGCATCACTTCATTAAACGATGATTTAACCAAAGCCTCATTAAAAAGTTTCATATTCATTGCTTTCCCAAACAAAATATTTTCTTTGAGGCTGGCAGGTATTATTATGTCGTCTTGAAAAACGCAAGCAATTAATTCATTAAGGTTAGATATTTCATCTATACTAATCCCATTAATTAGTATCTCTCCCTTTGTTACCTTGTAAAAGCCTAGCAACAGCTTAACTATAGTTGTTTTGCCGCAGCCATTTGAACCGAATATCCCTATTTTCTTGTTATTTTCTAATTTCAGGTTAATGTTTTCCAGAGAAAAGTCCGATCCGCTATAGTGGAAGTATACATTTTTAAACTCTATGCTGTTTAATTTATCAATATAAATTTTCTTAATTTTAGGCTCTGAATTTTCGACAAATTTGAAATAATAGCTGATTTTCTCTATATTATTATTAAGTTCAAAAATGGCGTCGAAAAATTTATTGCTAACAATTAGAAATTGTATCGTAAAAATAAGCACTGTTAGATTGAATGTTGTAATCCCCCATAAAACATAGGTAAATGAAATTAATATTTTACCTAAGTCAGAAAATCCTAATTTTAGAAACATATTTTTTTTAATTGCAGAAAGTTCATTCTTTATACCATTTTCCTCAGCAATATATTTATCCTGGTATAAACCAATAGCGTTGAAATCTTTTAATACAATCGCTTTTTCAAATTGCTTTGCAATCTTCCTTAAATAATTTAAGTTTTTCTCTTTGCCTATAAATGAGTCAATTGTTTTTTTAAGCACATTATTAATATTAAAATTATCAAAAAGTATTACCGCACCCATTAAAATCGAGAATACAATGCTTTTTAAAAAAAAGATTTCATCAAACTTCAAGCTATATATAATTATAGAAATCATGTATACTAACGTATATAAGCAATCTGATATAGATAAATAAATTTTGCTAAATGGGCAAGTAGTAGAATTCGTTGAACTAACAGCCTTAGAAAACAGACTTCTTCCTTCTTTTGACTCAAAAAACTCATAATTTATTTTTATGCAAGCAGAGTAAGACTCCTCTATCCTTTTCATTCTTGAAGAATTCGACGCGTCTATAAGCATTTCTTTTATTAAAATCAATGCATAAGTTATAATAAAATAAATTACTATTATTATCGTTGATATAAGATAGTTGCTTTTCATTATATAAACAGTAATAATTGGCAGTAAAAATAGTTTTATTAAGCTCAGTGCAAAATAAAATGAAGAGTAGATTAACGGGGCTCTATCACCGGTTTTAAATGTTTTTGCAAGAGTAGTTATTCCCTTTAATACATTCATATTTAGGATCATATTCCTCATCGAAAACTGTATTATTGAACGTTTTCCATAGTAATGGCATTATAGAAAGCCACAGCCCCATTCTTTTCCAATGTATACAAAAATTTAGATGGTTTAACAGCTTTCTAAGCACATTTTATCATGCTGCAAAAAAATGTAAATATCTCACTCGTAAATTGAACATAAACTACATAAATTTATTGTAGGTATTGTAAGCCCCCGAGCCACCACAGCACAGTCGGTCAGCCAATTAAGTTTACGACTTTATTTCGCCCCAATATAGTTGTTAGAATGGGAAACGTGAAATCAGCAAACATCGGTGCCCAACCGCCAAGCGTCTGATACATAGCCCCATTTATGCAAATGTTTTGCTACATAGATACGGTATAAAGCGAGTAGAAATAAGCTTTTTGAGCCATAAGGTCATCAAACCGCCCCCGCTCAATAAGTTCCCCATCTTTCATAACCAGAATTTCATCATATTGCTTAAGCGCATTCACATCTAAACGGTGTGTAATTACCAGACGAAGGATACCCTGCAAATCAAGGATGGACTGAGTGACGTTCGCACTCGTCTCATTATCCAACGCACTAGTAGCCTCATCAACCAACAAAATCTCAGATTTTTTCAACAAGCTACGTGCAATAGCAATCCGCTGCTTCTCACCACCAGAAAGATGACTTCCGTTCTCACCGCACTGATAATCCTTACCCTTAGCAGCAATCAAATCATCCAACCCAGCCAAATGAATCACTTGATCTACCTCTGACACCGGGAAAGGCTTAAACAACGTAATATTATCCAAAATTGATGCATCAAACACAAAAACCGATTGCTGCATAAGAGTTATTTTATCGTAAAGCGAGCTCTTACTCACTTTGCTCAGTTCATGGTTATTAAGCCGCACACTGCCCTCGTAATCCGTGTAGTATCCCATAAGCAGATTAATCAAACTACTCTTGCCCGACCCGGAAGGGCCAACTATGGCATAAGATTTACCAGCCTGCAAGCTGAGATTGACATGTTTCAATACCTTATGCTCTACATCATAAGCATAAGAAACATCACTCAAAACAAGACTTGCAACAGGTTCGTCAAGTATATCACCCAAATCTTCCTTGGCCGTACGCATATAATTCGCCATTTTGGCAACAAGCTTTTTCGCACCGCGCATCTCCCCCAATATTTTGGGCAAACTGGCAATCGGCTGCAGCACACCATTCATCAAATTAGTAAAAGCAAGCACCATACCAGCGGTAATATACCCTATCTGGGCATTAACCATCCACGCACCAACCAGTAACACACCCAATTGAGTAAAAAGACTGGAAACCGTACCAAACGCCGAAACCGTTACCATAGTTTTCTCGCGCAGTTTCTTAGTATGCTCAAGTTCCATTGACTGACTCCGGTAACGGCCGACAACCTCCTGTTCCGCCTTAAAACTCTTAACGACTGATACACCACCCAAAACGTCCTTAGTCAAAGCCGTATAAAGTTCATTTGACTTAGAAACCTGTTCCTCTCGCTTGGCAATACCGCCGGCCGTAACTAGCGAACACGCCATCGGAAGCGTAGCAACCGCAAGCGCAATAACCGTAAGCAGAGGGCTATAGTAAATCATGAGTGCAAGCGAAGTTAACAACATAACAACGTTTTCCGCCAGGCTGAAGATCTGTTTCAAATACTTTTCTTGTATACGCTCACAATCGTTAGTCAGCACCGAAAGATATGCCCCGGAATTAGCACATAAGAAATCACTATAACTCTTTTTAAACAGCCTTTTAATAACCGCCTCTTTATACTGATTCATTGCTTTTTCAAGGAAATGTGGATACACACTGTGCTTGATGGCAAATAATGCAGTTATAGTTAGTATAAAGCAAGCTACAATTAGCAGAATGCCCCTAAACGTAAATTGACTTTTGCCGGCCATGTAATCGAATATTACTTGCAGAATCCAGGAAATAGCGGCAGAAATGACTGAAAATGCAATAAAAATTATCATTGACAGGCAAGTAACAAGCTTATTTTCCTTAAAAAACAGCTTAACGTAGCTCTTGGCATCAGTCATAGCATTAGAAGCTTTCCTCATAATGTATTCCTTTCTATTACTTTCTGATACTTTCTCCCGGCATTCTTTGTTCACAATAATTCCGCAGATGACAATAAGGACGCCCACCGCTGCTAATGACAGAGGAAGCTTTGTCGACTCCACCTTACCAGTCTTAGGGATGATCCCCTGCTTCTTCGTAGAAACAATCGGCACAAAATTTTCTGGCACTGATAAAGATTCCGGCTGTAACTTTAGTTCAAATATAGATGCCGACAGAGAAACCGATGGAAAAACTTGGCTTGGCTCAAGTTCCGTGACAGCCAGCTTCGGCGTATGATCTGGATCAGGTGCCGGAATAGGCGGATTCACCTTAGGATCCGGCCCAGGTGCCGGGTCAGCTTTCTTCGTAAAGACTTCATAAACGATTATATCACTATTTACCGGAGTATCGCCAGTAAATACCGCCCCATTACCACTGCGCTCGCAATAAAAATATGCCGTCATACTTAGGGTCTATTTGAGTATCATTCCATATTGAGCAAAGGGAATTCACACAAGCAATTTATCGCCATTGTTGAGCTTATATTCAACTATAAATTTGCTATAGCCGCTTGTTTTGGCAGGGTATATATTGCTTTCACTACAAGAAAGATGATACCCCTCGGGTATCCCGGCAATGCCAACCGTAATAGTCAGTTTTTCCCCCAGCGCATAATTGCCGACCACCCGCCGACAGCCAAAATCCGGGTCTTGCTTAACTTCAGTTTTATTCCCATCTTCATCCCCGACAGTAATTTGGAGACGGAAAAATTTGTTATCGTTTGAGTGTTTTTAAATATTCTTTTTGTTCCGGTGTAATGCGCTTACTTTCCCGAGCTTTTTGGATTGTCATATTGTGAGTTTGTATATCTAATTGATGATTTTCGATGTATTTTATGGCCGTCTCCCATTGCTTTGCCAACGCGGTAGCAAAGAACCAAGCAACCATCATCCGAACGTAATAATCTTCACTTTTAACCGAAACAGGTATTGCCAAATACTCAGGCTTAAAATCAGCATCAAGGAAATGCGACATTAACATCTCAATTTCAAAACGACAAGTATATGTCTTTCCCGATACAGACCATTCTTTTATTTTTTTCAAAAGTGCCGGTTTATTAACTTTGAAAATCTTTGGCGACATAATATCGCAGACAGCCCAATTATCTACATAAGGTAAAAACGCATCAACTGCCGCAATACAGGCATCATAGTCTTTTATTTCAGAAACAAGGAGACCATGAAGCATATTTTCATCATAGAATTTATGTGGCAAAGCTGCCAGAAATTTATCCACTTCCGGGGCCTTCGCAATTATTTTAGCAAGCCTTCTTGCTTCCGGGACTCGAACCCCTATAAACAGTTCTCGCGGAATATTTGGGACCAATTTCGCCTGGAAATCGGCGTATGATATATCTTGCAACGCCAATAATTCGTCTTTTATATTCATGCCTCACCTTTTATATTCATGCCTTACACCCAAGCTTTCAATTACGCATCCACATTAACTCTGATGAATGAAACACAGCCGGACTCATCTGAAGCAGTAAATCCGACAGAACGATAGAAACCTTTAGTTTTTTCTGTATTATCCGTCAACAATTCCATCTGATAGACATCCTTATACTTGTCCATAAGTGCCTTGAGTAGCTTCGTTCCGATACCTTTCCTCTGGTATTCCGGTAAAACAATGATATCTTGCACAAACACAATCGTCTGCCCGTCACCGACCGCCCGGATAATTCCTACTAATTGATCAGAATTGTATGCGCCTAGCACACACAGCGAACCGGCATATGCCTGTTCAAGAACATTAATCCGCTCCAAATAATTAGTCCATCCTACGCTGCGATAAAAATTAACAATTTCGTCCAGCTGAAAATTTTTGTATTCTCTGATTTCCATAGTTAAGTTACCCACTCCTCATTGCTTCGCACAGACATTTGTATAAGCCAAAATTACTTCACATTGGCCATTTGTATCAACCAAAGATAATTGTAAAGCTTGTACCAATACCGGGTGTACTATCTAGTATGATTTTCGCCGAATGCAATTCAACGATATGCTTGACTATTGCCAAACCCAAGCCCGTGCCGCCGGTTGCCTTAGAGCGACTCTTGTCAACGCGATAAAAGCGTTGAAAGATTTTCACCTGTTCAGTTGAAGGAATACCTATACCGTCATCTTTGACAAGCAGTTTCGGTCTACCATTATCCGTGCTAACTTTTATTAGCACATGCCCCCCCGGTGAATTGTAGAAAATTGCATTAACAACTAAATTATCTACTAATTCTTTCAACATTTCTTGGTTCCCGTGCACGATACACTTTTCCAGTTGCAAATTCAGCTTAATTTTATGTTGCGTGGCGTTAAGCTGCAAGGTATTTATAGATTCCTCAACAATTTTAGCTAAATCTACATCGTTAAATAATGGTTGACGTTCACTACGATCTAATTCTGCTAAGCGAATAATGTCATTAATAAGCCCAAGCAGACGCCCGGCACACTTTTGGATCTCCTGATAAAAATGCATTTTCTGTTCCGCCCCTACCATATTTGCCGCCAACAATTCAGCGTATCCGGAAATAGCTGTCAGCGGAGTCTTTAATTCGTGCGAAACGTTTGCCGTGAAATCTTGCCTATCTTTGGCTGCTGCCAATATCTCCATATGTTGAGTTCTAATAATATCACTGAACGGAGCTAATTCTTTGTAAGGTGCCTGAAAATCTTTATTAGTTATATCCAAAGCCATTGCTTCAATCGGCTTAATCAACTGACTTGTCAACAGATGTGATAAAGCTATGCAAACAACTAGGATCAACAGCAAAACAAGTGCAATTATCGGCATGGCTGAGATAATAATCGTACCGATACTGTCAGATTCTGTTGCTAAGCGCAAAATCGTACCATTAGATAAACGCAGAGCATAGTAAAAAGTATCTTTATTCAATGTGCTAGAATATCGAACGACCTGACCTTCTCCCAAATTAGATGCAGCTTTAACCTCTTGACGATCAGCATGGTTACTAAGTTGAGCAGCTGAAAAATCATTATCAAATAGTACTCTTCCGTCGACATCTATCCAAGTTATACGCAACGATTGAGACAAATGCTTAAGTTCATTGCACCGCTCAACATGATCAAAATTGGTAAATAAGTCGCTACTTTGCAAAAGTTGCGCATTCAAGCGCAAATCCTTTTCCACTTGTGCTTGAAACAATCGATAATACACACTAATCATAGCGATAACAGTGGCTGTAATTGCCAGAATGGCAATGCCGATTAGCCGCAAATTAATTTTCTGTTTCATTTGATAACATAGCCCACATTTCTAACTGTACAAATTCTTCCACCATAGCTGCCTAATTTTTGCCTCAATGTTTTTATGTGCATATCGAGGGTACGTGAGTTTAACTCATGGTCAGTGCCCCAGACCTTATCCATCAAAGTATCACGGCTTAAAACGATGCCTTTATTAGCCAGCATAAAATAGATCAATTCAAATTCTTTATAGGTTAAATCAACTAACTTTCCGGCAATGGCAATTTCGCGTTTGGCACTGTTGACGGTCAATGCATCCAGCTGCAATTCAACAATTGACGGTTTCTGAGTACGACGTAACAAAGCCTTAACCCTCGCCATCAATTCAAGGACCGAAAACGGTTTTTTGATGTAATCATCAGCCCCATTTTCCATACCTTTGACCAAATCAAGATCACTCGTTTTAGCCGTCACCATAATTACCGGCAGACCAGCTGTATGTGAGTCCATCCGCAGCTTTTTTAAAATAACATCCCCCGGTTCATCAGGTAACATAATATCAAGTATACACAATTCCGGCTGCATCTTTTCTAATTGACGATAAAAAGCAGTTGCACAGGCAAATTCCCACACTTGGTGTCCAGCGTTTAATAGCGCGAATTTCTCAATCTCACGAATATTATCATCATCCTCTACGATATAAATAAGCGCCATTATCTCACCTCTTTAGCTTATTATACCTGATCAGTCTTATTATCTGGCAGTATTACACCCGGCAGTATTATGCCTGGGCAGTATTATGACTGGGCAGCATATTCAGTTGTTTATAGTACATAGCTTTTTCGCCCATTTCAAAATTTTATTATCTACCGGCATCAGCCAAAACGACCAGTAATATAGTCCTCCGTTCGCTTGTCCCGTGGGCAAGCGAAAATTTCTTTTGTCGTACCATATTCTACCATTTCACCCACTAAGAAAAAGGCTGTATAGTCTGAAACGCGCACAGCTTGTTGCATATTATGTGTCACCACCACAACCGTATATTTTTGTTTCAACGTCTGCATGAGTTCTTCTATTTTAGCGGTCGAAATAGGATCAAGTGCCGATGTCGGTTCATCCATTAAAATAATCTCAGGATCAACAGCTAATGCTCTTGCTATACAAAGGCGTTGTTGCTGGCCTCCTGATAACCCTAAAGCAGAAGTCTGTAATCTATCTTTAACTTCAGGCCAAAGCGCAGCACCTTGCAAGCTCCTTTCTACAATCTCATTAAGTTGACGCTTCTCTTTAATACCATGCACACGGGGGCCATAAGCCACATTATCAAAAATGGTCATAGGGAAAGGGTTGGCTTGCTGAAACACCATCCCGACTTTTTTACGCAATTTGCTCAAGTCGACGTCCGAACTATAGATGTTGACCCCATTTATAGCCACCTGCCCGGTAATTTTAACATTAGCAATTAAATCATTCATACGATTTAAAGTTTTGAGAAATGTCGATTTACCACAACCTGACGGGCCAATAAAAGCCGTTATACTTTTTTCAAAGATGTTAATATTCACATGCTTTAGGGCTTGAACAGCGCCATAATATAAGTTCAAATCTTCCACAGATATTTTATTGCCTTTCATCTCATCCTACCTTTCGTTTGCTAATTAAGTTCTTAAGCAGAAATTTTATTAATAAATTACTTGCCAAAGTGATACATAACAAAACTACCGCTATCCCAAAAGCCGTAGTAAAATCGCCATCACTGGTAGCAGATAGATACATTTGTATAGTCAGGGTACCTCCGGATTGAAAGGGTTTGTGCAAAAGCGCTGCCAGGTTTTTAGGCAAAAATTTAGCACTACCGGCTGTAAATAGTAAGGCTGCTGATTCACCAACAATACGTCCAACAGCTAAAATGATACCGGTTAAAATGCCCGGCAGGGCAGCGGGTAATAAAACTGTCCGTATCATATGCCATTTGCCACTGCCTAAAGCAATTGCAGCACTGCGGTACATAACCGGCACAGCCTTCAAAGCTTCTTCTGTATTTCTCGTTAGCAAAGGTAAAATCATCAAAATAAGTGTCAGTGCACCTGTCAATAAGGAATAACCCAGACCCAATTTTTCGCCAAAAAACAACATACCGAACAAGCCAAATATAATCGATGGTATGCCGGCCAACGTCTCAGTGGCAAATTCAATTAGCGAAACCAACCTGCTCCGCTCAGCATATTCACTAAGATAGATCGCACTGCCTATACCTAACGGCGCAGCTATAACCATGGTTAGAATAATAATCAAACAGGTATTGACAATATTTCCCGCGATACCTGCCTTCCCCGTAAGTACACTTTTTACCCCAGTCAAAAATTCCCAAGTAACCGTCCGACTGCCCCGCCAAAACACATAAAAAATTATTCCTGCCAACAAGGAAACAGCAAAAGCTGCACATAGATAAACCAAGCTGCGCAACAGACAATCCTTTAGTTTTCTGCCTTTTAATGCCATCATAGATTCACCTTTAGATTTCTGCCTTTTAACACTCTCATAGATTCACCTTTCTCCTCGCCCGCAACAAAATAAAATTCACCAATAAAATAAATCCATAAAGAATTAGACCAACTGTAAATAGTACCTGACGATGCAAGCCGGAAGCATAACTCATTTCACTGACTAACTGCGTAGTCAAAGTACGCACTGAATTAAACGGCAAGGGAAAATTAACAGCTCCTCCGGCAACCATATTAATCGCCATCGCTTCACCCAATGCTCGGCCTATGCCTAAGACAATCCCAGTCAAAATACCTGATTTGGCAGCTGGAATTACAACTAAAAATATTGTCTGTTCCCTAGTTGCGCCCAAAGCTAAAGAAGCTGCACGTAAATTTAATGCTACAGAACGTAAAGAACTGGTACTAACACTAATCACAGTTGGCAAAATCATAATTGCTAAAACAATGACAGCTGCCAATAAATTTGCTCCACCGGTAAATTGATGCGCTTTATCGCCAGCGAAACAGATTTTTTCCAATTTATATAAGCATGGGTTAAGTAACATCATGCCCAAGAGACCGTATATAACCGATGGAACAGCAGCTAACAATTCCACCGCATTAGCAACTACTGCTGCTACCATTTTATTAGCCATTTCGGTTAAAAAAACCGCCGTCAACAACGCAATGGGTACAGCAATCATAACAGATAAACATGTCGCAAACAAAGAAGTTAAAATTATATACTGAATACCGTAGGCAGGCTGAGGGGCAGTTGGTTGCCAAGCAGATTGCCCCAACAAATTGCCAATACCTACCACCTTAAAAGTTGGAACCCCTTTCAAGAAGAGGTATATGCTTATTGCCAAAACAGCCAATATTGCCATTGTCGCACAAATCAAACAAACATTGGCTGCTAATCGTTCAATAATTGTTTTTTTACGCATTACAGGCTCCTACTTACTATGGGATAATCAAGCCAACTTTTTTAATAATTTCCTTGCCAGCTGCCGATTGCACATATTTAAACCATGCCTGCGACATTTTGTTTTGTTCAGTTATTTCACCTTTAGTTGCCATGACAAAAGGTCTCTGCAATTTGTATTTTCCAGCCAGGATTTCTTTTTCCGTCGCTGAAACACCATTTAATTTGAGACAAGTAACAGTATTGTCAACAACATTCAACGACACATACCCAATAGCCCCTGGCGTTGCAGCCACTTTCGCTAAGACAGCTCCGGTAGAATCCGGCTCTTGAGCGTACTTGCAATTATTTTTAATTTTGAGAATTTCCTCAAAAGCATCTCTCGTACCTGAGCCTGCTTCACGCCCAAGAACGATAATCTGCTCATTCTTGCCACCTAATTCTTGCCATTTTTTTATCTCACCCGTATAAATCTTTACCAACTGTTCAGTCGTAATATCATTGACCAGATTTGCCTTATTTGAAATCACAGCAATACCATCAATAGCAACAATATTTTCTACTAATCCCCCTGATTTTTCGTTTGCTTTCAAAGGACGAGAAGAATTGCCAATGTCAACCGAACCAGCAGCTAGAGCTTCTAAGCCAGCACTTGAGCCTGTATATTCAACAGTAACAGAGATCTCATGATTGGCGGCCATAAAACCGTCTGCCAGCGCATCACATAATTTTTGCATTGAAGTTGATCCGGCTAATTTTACAGTGCCGCTTACACTTTCGCTATTGCCAGAGCTTGAATATTTGCTACAAGCGGCCGAACCGGTTACAAACCCTAAGATTAGTAGGGCACTAATCAATTGTTTTTTCATACATTATCCTCTTTCCTAAAAACGTTGTGAAATATTCTTCATTCTGCCTTTTTAGGATAATTAGTATATGTAAAGTCCAAAGCTCGCCTTATGTAAAGTACAGGTAAAATTATTTGATCAATGCCGAATTCTCTAGTCCCCTGCTAAATCAACTGTCAAATATGTGATAATATAGTTATAAAATCGAGTTGCGAACAAATTTGAGTTTATGGGAGATATATATGGAACATGATTGTTGTTTTAGAAAAGACAATAAGTGGTTTAGATATAGGGCAGCAGCAATTATAGTCGAAGATAATTGCGTATTGTTTGCCAGGAACGAAGTCAACGATTATTACTACTCCATAGGCGGAGGAGTACATTTAGGAGAAACCTCTGAAGATGCCGTAAAAAGGGAAGTATTTGAAGAAACAGGTGTCGAATATGAAGTAGATCATCTTGCGGTGATACACGAAAATTTCTTTTATGGGGATTACGACTTAAAAGGTGTCGACTGCCACGAGATTGCCTTCTATTACATGATGAAACCGAAGGGTAATAAGAAGCTTAACAGCCACAGCGTTACCATGGACGGTGTAAAAGAAACTATGCACTGGATCCCGATCGAAGACCTTAGTAGTTATAAAGCTTTTCCATCTTTTATGAAAGACTATCTTCAGTCAGAGCATAGCGGCGTTGAGCATATCATTACAAATGAAAGAGTTTAAGCAACTATTATTTCCCGGCAAACCTCCTCTCATAGCAGAATTCTTTTAAGAAGTATTTGCTAAAGCTATTGTGCATAATTACTCCCCAACAATAACTATATCTTATGGTCTGTGAAAAAACTTTGACAGTTTTATTTGTAATAGGCAGGAGTTGGACTCTTAAAAACAAAAAGTATTTTTCAATGTAATTAACCCCGCACATTTAGAAAATTTTTCAAATTTTGTTCTCGGGAAGTAAGATGAAAACTCATCTATCACAAAATAAATTTCATCATTGTCCCATTCATCTCCTACTTCTTTCATGCATTTATCATGCTCATCACGAGTTTCAAATGCCACATCTGCAATATATAACTCCACCTTTATTTAATAGATCAAATAATCTTTTTAATAAAATTACTTTTTCAGAATCAGTTAAATGATGAAGTGAGTATGCGGCAATTATGACATCGTATTTGCTTTCTAAGAGTGGAACTGCCAACCCCTTAGAAAAATCCCCCTCGAAAAGCTCAGCTTCAGGCATTTTTTTTGCGCTATCTCCAGCATTCTTTTAGAAAAATCTTGCCCGTATATTTTAAGCCCACGTTCATATAGACTTGATATTAAAGTTCCTGTTCCAAACCCAATATCCAAGACAGACTTATATGATGCGTTTAATATACGATTATATATTTCATTTAATATCTTTTTATATCCCGCAAATGGATATGATTCATCCCTATCGTAAATAGCAACACTTTCATCGTAATTATCAGCCCATAAATCAAATCCTTTGTTATTTAACATTTTGACTCACCCTAGTTTTATTACCTCTTTTTTGTTCATTCAGGCACCATTTTTTATATTTCTCTTTCTTCTAACATTTTTAGCGAGATACCATTTTCTGTTTTCCAGTCGGTCTTACCGTTTGTTGTCATTCCTAAAACAAATGAAGCAGCATAAGATGGACTCTTAAACAAATAATTCTTGGTGAGCACGCCGTCTTTAATTTCGTTATTTTGTTTGCACCGCTGTCTTAGCTCTTTTATGGTATCTGGGATAGCATTAGAATCTGTTTCTTCAATCTGGCTTCCTACTAATACCACAAAGCCCTCGTTTGTTCGTTTGCAATGTGCTTCTATGGTTTTATGCGATCGCTTAATCTTTCGAGAAAGACTTAATAACAGTTCATTATCGTCTTGCTCTTCAACTACAGATGTTTGCGTTTTTACCAAAGGCACAAAAATCTTATAGCCTAGAACACCAAGCATCATCTTAAACTGATCAACATAAACTTCTAACTCCGATTCTTTTTCTTCCGTCACATTACCAGGGTTAGGATCATTACCATTCCTTACTTTATAACGATCAGTATCAATAGCAAGGTTGGTGAATTTGTTTTCAAGGTAGCTTATTTCCGTTGGGCCCCAAGAATTGTCACTTGTCGTAAACATAACTGCTTCACTAAAGTAAAAATCGTCTTTTAGGTGTTCATTAACTCTAAAAAGAACACCTTCACCGTTTTTCCTGATGCCCGCTTGCCCGATGTATACTTCATCCTCGTCATCATCATTTTTGCCAAACAAAAAAATAAACGCCGCACTGCTTGAGTTGCGCTCTATTCTTACATTTATCTAGATAGGTTCTAGGAACTTTATAAGCTAAACCGCTCCAACTAGGAAGCGTGCATTTAATACGCCCAGTAACATCGCCGTCCATTAAGAAAAGGTTAAAAGTTTTTCCGTTACTCATAGAAAGTTATCTCCACCAGAACTAAGTACATCTATTATACCTACCTAATGAACATTTTACCAACAAAATGCTTATTATTTATCACATCAATTTATGTTAAATTTGTGAAGTACATGAACCGAAACACAATGAATACTTGTGCCCTTTTGCTATAGATTGAAAGAATCTATATAACGAATCCCGCTTACTCCTAAAAAAATTGCACTAGCAAGATGAGAAAAATAAAACTCTTTTTTGCTTTATCGCCTTTTATTTTCCCATATTTCCGCTTAAAAGGAGAAATTGAAACAGCCTTTGTTTTGTATCATAGCAATCACAGATTATACGATAATTATTTTGTTTTTAAATTAACTGACGTTAAAAGGCATACTTATCAATTCCAAGCAATTTAAATATTGTCTGGATTTTTTCTTCCTTCGCATTTATTTTCGCACATACCAAATTGTTTCACGTGAAACATTTCTTGCTTTTGTTTTCACAACAATTAAGTAAAGAAGTGTTATGATCAACCAGTTCTTATTTTTTAGCCATACTTTAAAGCTTTCAAAGAGCTATTGATCGGCTCCACCAATTTCACATTCCCTATAACTACAATATCTTTAATTTCGCGCATACCAAATTGTTTCACGTGAAACATTTCTTGCTTTTGCTTTCACAACAATTGAGTAAAAAGTGTTACGATCAACCAGGTCTTATTTTTTAGCCATACCTTAAAGCTTTCAAGGAGTATAGATCGGCTCTACCAATTTCAAATTTTCTATAACTACAATGTGTTTCTTTAATTTCGCGCATACCAAATTGTTTCACGTGAAACATTTCTTGCTTTTACTTTTATGTGAAACATCTGATAACGAAGTGCTTTGTCGCTTTTGTCGAAAATTGTCGAAATTTCGTAACCTACAAGGTTTCTACATGTGCTAAAATTATTTCATGAAACACCGGAGGTAAATTATGAGTTTAGTTTTAGCTATTGTAAATCAAAAAGGTGGCGTTGGAAAAACTACTACAACTATAAATTTATCGGCATATCTAGCTAGCAAAGCTAAAAGAACCTTACTTATAGATATGGATCCACAAGGCAACGCTACTAGTGGGTTAGGTATAGATAAAAATTCAGATTTTTCCATTTATGATGTAATAATAAATGGTGTAAAAATATCAGATACTATTAAACAAACCGGACAAAGAAATCTAAGTTTATGCCCCTCAAATATTGATTTAGCTGGAGGAGAGGTCGAATTAGTTAATAAAGACAGAAGAGAATACATTCTAAAAGCTGCAATAAGCGAGGTGCGAGAAAAATATGACTTTATTTTGATTGATTGCCCCCCGTCATTGGGTTTATTAACTTTAAATTCTTTAACTGCGGCTGACGGTGTAATAATTCCAGTTCAAAGTGAATACTATGCTCTTGAAGGTGTAACTCAGTTAATGGATACTTTAAGCTTAGTGACCGAATCACTAAATCCTGCATTAAAAATATTCGGGGTTGTGGTTACCATGTATGACAGCAGAACCATTTTAGCCCAACAAGTGAATGACGAAATAAATAAGTTTTTTAAAAATAAAACTTTTAAGACGGTAATTCCTCGTAACATTAAGCTTAGTGAAGCTCCAAGTTTTGGAAAGTCTATATATGATTATGATAGCAATTCAAAAGGAGCTCAATCTTATTATGACTTGGCAAATGAAGTAATCGATAGAAGTAAAAAATTTTGGTCTCAAAATTAGTTTTGCTTAAATTTCATACTCAACGGAATTTAACAGATATAAAGGAAGTAATAACTAGAGTACCATTAGAGTATTAATAGGCTATTATAAGGGTATTATAGAAGTATTATTGGAGGTTCACATGACAAAATTACCAAAAGGTGAAAAAAATAAATTTTCAGGTTTAGGTCGTGGTCTTGGTGCTTTACTTAATAATGAAGCAACAAATTCATTATTAAGAGAAACCGATAATCAAAATGAGTCATCATCCTACAAAACTAATGATGATAATAATCAACGTAAAGAATCTTTATTCGAAAAAAATAAGGTATATAATGTAAATATTAATTTTGTTATGCCTAACGAAAACCAGCCTCGAAAGTTTTTTGATAAGATTAAGCTCGAAGAATTAGCCAATTCAATAAAAAATAACGGGATTATTCAACCTATATTAGTAACCAAAGTCGCTAAGGATAAATATAAAATCATTGCCGGAGAGCGGAGATGGAGAGCAGCCAGATTGCTTGGGCTGAAAGAAGTTCCAATTTTAATCAGGGAATTGACTGAGTCTGAAGTATTAGAACAAGCTTTAATTGAAAATATACAACGGCAAGACTTGAACGCTATTGAAGAGGCCGAAGCACTAACACGTCTTATGGATGAACACAAATTAACTCAGGAAGAAGTTTCAGCTCGTGTTGGTAAATCACGTTCTTCGATTGCGAATACTTTAAGATTACTAAGCTTACCACAATCTGTCCAATCTTTGGTAATCCAAGATGATTTATCAGCTGGCCATGCTCGTGCCTTGGTGGCAATAAAAAACGAAGAACTACAATTAAGTTTGGCTGAAGAAGCGATAAATAAAGATCTTTCAGTACGGGATATTGAAAAAAAGATAAAAAAGGCACTAACTCCTCCAAAAGAAATAGATGCGCAAAGTGAAGCTTACAGATTAAGCTTGCAAGAAATTGAAGACTTGCTTACCAAGTCACTTGGAACAAAGGTTCAACTTCGTGAAAAAAACAATAAAGGAAGAATTGTAATTAGCTATTATTCAGCTGATGACCGGGAAAGAATCCTAGAAATTTTGGAAAATAATAACAACTAAAAATAAAACAAACTAAAAATAAGATAAGAGTGAGAAATTTTCAACTTCTCACTCTTATTTTTTAGTAGTTCACAACCTTTTTATTTACCATCAAAATTAATTATCAAGTAAAGCATATTTCGCATTGGCTTGAATAAAATCTTTTCTGGGTTTTACTTCTTCGCCCATCAATAAATTAAAAGTCTGATCTGCACTTTGTGCATCTTCCAGATCGACTCTTAATAATTTTCTCGTAGCTGGATTCATCGTTGTTTCCCATAATTGTTCTGCATCCATTTCGCCTAATCCTTTGTAACGCTGCAATTTAGGTTTATCCCATCCTTGTTCTTGCTTTATTTTTTCAACGCCGGCTTCATCATACGCATAAAAAACTTGATTATCATTTTCTACTTTAAATAATGGTGGGCAGGCAATAAAAACGTGTCCTTTTTCAACTAAAGGTTTCATATGCCGGAAGAAAAAAGTCAAAAGGAGAGTACGAATGTGTGCACCATCAACATCAGCATCTGCCATAATTATAACCTTATTATAACGTAATTTATTCAAATCAAATTCATCACCGATACCGGTTCCTAGAGCCATTACTATAGGAGATAATTTTGAATTGTTGTAAACCTTATCAACTCGAGATCTTTCAACATTGAGCATTTTACCCCACAACGGTAATATTGCTTGATATTTTCTTTCACGACCGCCTTTGGCATTTCCTCCGGCAGAGTCACCCTCAACAATGAATATTTCACATAATGTTGGATCATTTTCCTGACAATCCACTAACTTACCGGGAAGTGAAACGCTGTCAAAAGTATTTTTTCTGCGTGTCATTTCTCGTGCCTTTTTTGCAGCATCCCGAGCCCGAGAAGCAGAAATACATTTTTCCATAATAATTTTAGCAATTGCCGGATTTTCCTCTAAAAATACCGGAAATTTATCATTTATCATGGATTCTACTAAGGTGCGCATTTCACTATTACCAAGTTTAGACTTAGTTTGACCTTCAAATTGAGGTTCAGGTAGTTTAACGCTTACAATACATGTTAAACCTTCGCGACAATCCTCACCTTGTAAGTTTTTGTCATTCGTCTTAAGAAAACCGTATTTTCTTGCGTAATCATTTATTACTTTTGTAATAGCTGATTTAAATCCTGTTAAATGTGTGCCTCCTTCTGGTGTAGCAATATTGTTTGCATATGAATAAATATTTTCAGCATAAGTATTATTGTACTGTAAAGCTACTTCAACATAAGAATTATTTATGCTACTAGCAAAGTAAATGGGCTTAGGGAAAAGAGGTTCTTTATGTAAGTTCATATACTCAACAAAAGAAATTATTCCTCCATCATAATGCAACACTTTTTCTACTACTTCTTCTTCCGGACGTTCATCTCTGAAAACAATAGTAATTTCTTTATTAAGGAAAGCCATCTCCCTATACCTTGTTAACATATTGTCATAGTTGAAATGAATATCTGGAAAAATTTCTTTATCAGGCATAAAAACTGTCTTTGTTCCAGTTTCATTAATTGGACAGTGGCCAATTATTTTTAGTGGTTCGGTAACAACTCCTCTGGCAAATGAAATTTTATAAATATTGCCTTCACGTTTTACATACACATCCATCCACTCAGATAGTGCATTAACTACCGAAGCACCAACTCCATGAAGGCCACCGGAAACACTATAAGCTCCGCCACCAAATTTTCCTCCGGCATGTAGGATAGTATGAACAACTTCAACAGTAGGTATACCTTTAGTTGGATGAATTCCTATTGGAATTCCACTTCCATCATCTTCAACAGTAATGCTTCCATCATGATTTATAGTCAAATAAATCATATCGCAACGACCTGCCAAGGCTTCATCTACTGAATTAGCAACAATTTCATATACAAGATGATGTAAACCTCTTAATGTAGTGTCACCTATATACATTCCCGGACGTTTACGAACAGCCTCTAAACCTTCCAAAACTTGAATATCGCTTTCACTATATTTAGAATTATTAGATGTATCAAATTCATCTTGATTTTTTTCTAATTCAGCAAAATCATTTTTTTCGGAAAAATCTTCAACTAAAGCACACGGATTATCAGCTAAGTTAATTAACCTATCGCTATTTTCCTCATTTTCACTCAAAAATTCATCATTTTCACGGTTATCATCAGTTTTTTTAATATCTTTAGCCATTACTTTCTCCTGTTTCTATGTAAACATACTATAGCACATACCTTAATCAATGGTATTTTCCGGTAATATCATCTTATCAGACTTTAATCTGCGTCTTAAAGTTGAAGCCGAAATTGGACTTAAGTATACTTTCTCTAAAGTTATAACAATTGATTTAGGTAGATCTACGTCAATCAATTCAACCATATCATTTTTTTCAGCTAGTGCTAAAAAAAACTCATTAATACTGCCTTTATCTAAACTTTTTGTCTGTTCTATATCGATAATTGCAATAATTAATTTTCTCGGCAATTGATATTCGCCACCTATATGAATATACATCGTATTATACCATATTTCCCTTTATTTAATAAATTTACCGTTATCAATATTAAAGTATTTTATTGAAGATTTATCCGTATTTTTTGAAAAAGAAAATTCTTCAACTTGATCAGGTTCTGTACAAGTAACAAATACCTGTGCTGATTTCATAGCTCCTATAAGAGCATTACGTCGATTTTGATCTAATTCAGACATAACATCATCCAATAATAAAACCGGCCTTATGCCTGTTTTCTCAGTTAAGCATTCTAATTCTGCCAACTTTAATGCTAATACTATTGATCGTGTCTGACCCTGTGAAGCGACTAATTTAGCCTGTTTATTATTAAGGAAAAACTGCATATCGTCATGATGTGGTCCCAATGAAGTTGATCCTCGGTACAAATCATTTTGTCTTTGTTTTTGCAATTCATCATAAATATTTTGGACAACTTTCTCTTTTTCTAATTTTAGATTAGTTTTAAATGTGCATTCATATTTTAAATCAATCATTTCTGATCCAGAAGATATTTGTTGATAAAATTCTTTTGTCATATCAGAAATTTCATTTAATACTTGGATTCTTTTTGAAATTATATAGGTTACTAATTCAGCTAACTGAAAATCCCAAATGTCCATTAAACTTTGCCACTTAGAGTTAGTATTCTTATCTTTAAGCATTTTATTTCGTTGCTGAATTATTTTGACAAATTGCTGTAATTTTATAAAGTATAATTTGTCAATTTGAGAAATTAGAATATCCAAAAATCTTCTTCTTATTCCAGGTCCATCTTTAAGTAATTGCAGATCCTCCGGAGCAAAGATGACGGCATGAAAAATTCCCATCAAATCAACAATTCTTGTTAGTTCTATGCCATCATGTTTAATTATTCTTTTTCCACGCGCAGAAGAAAAATTATCTTTTTTATAAGCTATGCTCAACGTTTCGCAATACTCATCTTGGGGTATAAATTCAATTAATACCTGATAATGAAGCTGCTCAAATTTAATAAGATCTGCATCTCGAGATGTACGATGTGATCTTCCGCAAGTACAAAGATAGATTGCCTCCAATAAATTAGTTTTGCCTTGGCCATTAAAGCCATAAAAAACATTTATTTCCGGAATAAATGATGCTGTAAGATGATCATAATTGCGAAAATTTTCCAACTCTAATTTATTTATTATCATTACGGCGGCAATCTACTCTCACTTTAAATGTATTTTTCTTTAGCCTGTATGCTATTAATAGAATTATTTTCGCAAAGGCAAAATCAGGAACATAAAGTTCTTATTATTTATCGGTTCAATAATAACTGGACCTGAACTTTCATTGAAACTGACCTTTATTTTTTCATCATCGATAACCTTAAGGGCATCTATCAAATAATAAGGATTTATATCTACATCGACAGCTTTGCCTTTGAATGTAACATCAATAATCTCATGAAAATCACCTCGATTATTTATCGATGAAATTTCCATTGTTTCGCTGTCACATTTAATTGTTACAGGATATCTGTGATCATCTGGTGAAGACATCAAAATAGAGCGTTCAATACTTCCGAGTAAATCTTTGGTTTTTAATTCAATATTCGTAATTGACTGTTCCGGAAAAATGTTTCTATAGTTTATATAGTTCTCCGATATTATACGAGAAATCATGGTTTTTCTGCCAAAATCAAATATAAGTTGATTTGATTTTTTAGAAATGAGTATATTGCCAGATTCTTCAAGCATACTTAATAAGTTACGAAGCGTTTTATGAGGAATTATAAAGGAAATGTCTACCTCATCTTGATTGGCATCGTAAAAATCTGCCACGGAAACTCTAAATCCATCAATTCCAACCATTTCGATGACCTTATTTTCTTTCTTTAAAAAGCATCCGTTTAAATTTGGACGTTTCTCATCTAAACTTACGGAAAAAATAGATTTTTTTATTAATGAATATAACTCATTTTGTGGTAACGTTATCTCTTGTTTTACATTAGAATCATTTTCTACTAACGCCGGATAATCTTCAGCAGATAATCCGTGTAATTTAAACTTACTTAAGCCGCTTTGTATTAAAACGGAATAATTATTTTCTACATCAAAACTTATTGTTTCAGCAGCGGCCTTTTTGACAATTTCTCCAATAATCTTGCTATTGAGTACAACCTTACCTTGTTCTTCAATTTTTGCCGGCATTGTGTATTTAATAGCAGTTTCCATATCATAACCGGTTAAAATTAAATTATTTTCGGCATCAAACAGTATGCCCTCCAAAATAGGCATAGTTGTTCGAGTTGAAATAGCTTTTTGGACATTAGTTATAGCATCGATTAATAAGTTTTTATCACAAGTAAATTTCATGGTAACATACCTCTCTGTTATAGTTAGTTATAACTCTTCTTATTATGCCATGTTGATAAGTGCAATAAGTTGTCTCAACTCTTATATTATAGCTTTTTTTGATGTCATTTGCTGTTGATAACTGATAATAATTTGCTGATATTTTTGTTAAGCAAATGTTTATAGTGTTAATTGAGCTGTAATATAAGAGTTATTAACAAAGATTTTATCAGCTTATCCACAAGCAATGTGGATAAATTGTCTTAACCACCTAAAATGCGTTGATTCAGATCATTTACTGCTGATATTATTGTTTGATTTCCTCCTTTAATTTCATCATTAATTTTATTGAAACCGTACATTACGGTAGAATGATGTTTACCGCCGATAATTTTGCCTATTTGTTCGTATGTAAGATCGCTATGTTTAGTTAACAAATACATTGTGACTTGTCGAGCAATAGCTAAATCTTTATTTTTGTTTTTTGATTTAATCTCGTCTTCAGTGAAATTAAAATATCTGGCCACGATTGGTATTATCGTTTCAGGGGTCATACTTTTGCGTTTAGAAGGCGAAATTAAATTGTTTAAAGCAGCTTTAGCAACTGATAAATCAAGTTTACCTGAAATATAACTGTAGCTTATTACTGTCGTAAAGGCTCCCTCTAATTCACGAATACTTGAAACAAAATTGTGAGCAATATATTCTAAAATATCGTATGATACCTGAATATTCAAAAATTCGGCTCTTTTTTGTAAAATAGCCACTCTGGTTTCAAAATTAGGAATGTTTATGTCAACAATTACCCCACTGGCAAAACGCGTACGCAATCGTTCTTCCAAACTTGATAAACTGTGTGGAGGTTTATCACAAGTCATAATTATGTTACTACCATTTTCTGTCAGAGCATTAAAAGTGCTGAAAAATTCAATTTGCATCTGTTCTTTTGATTCTATAAATTGAATATCATCAATTAATAACATATCACAATTACGGTATTTTTGACGAAAAGAATCATATGAATTTTCTCTGATAGTACGAATAAATTCATTGACAAATTGCTCACAGGGAACATAAATAATATGTTTTTCAGGTTGATGTTGCTTTACGTAATTTCCTATGGCATGAAGTAAATGTGTTTTTCCCAATCCTGAACCGCCGTATAAAAATAGGGGATTGAAAACACGACTGTTTTGCGCAACTGAGACACATGCTGCATGGGCATGTGCATTACTTGAGCCTACGATAAAATTATCGAAAGTAAAGGCAGGATTAATATTTCCCTCAATTGAGGTCTGTGGCAGAGAAAAAGTGTTCTTTGTCGGAGTTTCTGCACCTTCATATGTTAATTTAATATGAAATTGTACAGGAACTATTGACATTAAAGCATTACGGAAGAAAGCTTCATACTGCTTAACTTGATCACGATTAAATTCATTAGGAGCTTCTAAAACAAAAGTGTCGCCTTCACAGGAAACAGCTTTTAGCGGAGCAATCCACGTTTTAAAAGTAATTTCCGGAATTTCTTTGGCAATTTTAATTAAAGCTTGATTCCATAAATCTTTAGCAATGATCGGCATTGAATTATCCTTTCCTAATTACGTTCAGCGCAATTAAAGTAGAAACATACTACTTAATTATAACAAAAATCAGTGGAGTTTTGTTAAAAAAAG